>JACMPS010000439.1 GCA_014377395.1 Chthonomonadaceae bacterium | reverse complement strand
GCCACGAAAACGTTCGTTTTTGTATACGTATTTCGCTCTCAGATCGAAATGGCTGGAAAATGAAGGAATCGTTGCTGTATACCTTGAAGCATCCAGAGGTCTCTCGGTTGGTTGTCATGATGGAACGGCAAACGAAGACAGGCTTAAGATAGGGCTCCAGCATATCGCCTGAGTCGGGAACGTTGCTGAAGCCTCGTTTTGAGGATTGGCGAACACCGGCAGAAGGAAAAACAGCTGAAAGCAGTGGCCCTGTCTCAAGCGCAGGCAACGACCGCGTTACCCTGAGAAAGAGTTGATCGTCGCCTCTTATCAGCAAATCGAAGATCTTGGAACGGAAAAAATACTAAGCGACCAAGCGATTGAGGGGCGAAAATAAGCCAAACTACCAAGAGGTTGGAAGAACCCATTTTCCCGAGTAACTAAAGTGACCCCTTAAACGGCGAAAGCGCATTTCTTGCAGGCTATGCGATTCTTAAGTACCTTCCGTAACACATTTTTCTCCCATAGGAGCCTAGCACCCTTAATAGCTAAAATGGACTGCCTCACAAACGATCGGACACTTAACGTTAGCTTCTTTATGGCAGCAAAAATCAATTCTGCAGAATTAGTACTATAGTAGTCAGTTTGTCTAAAGATTAGGATTTCCGAACCCGTGTTTTAGCCCTGATGATGAGCGAAAGTTGCTCATTGGCGTTCACTAAAATTCACGCAAACTGACTACTATGCGGAAGTAACTCCGCTAAATTTGGGATAGTGGTCTTTACACTGTCCCATTTTCAGTTTATACTCTTTTTGACCGTTCGCTAAATTTTGATTGCTCATTTCTCCGTTTGTTACTTTGTAAAGTCTGCGTAGGGGTTGAAAAATCGAACGTCCTCTTTTCTTGAGTTTAGGAAGATAGGCTTTGCGCTTTAGAACCACCAGACTCATCCGACACTTGTTCGCTCCGGGCGTGTCATAATAAGGCATGAGATCGAGATTTTTTTCACCCTTGTCCTGCATGATTTCGGCTTGTCTGCTCACGCCCCTTTCACCGGGAGAAACGCAAGCCCCCGCCACTCCCCCAGACTTGCCCCTGCCGCCCTGGGGATTTGCTTCCCGGCAATCTATGGCTCCCACTTTTATGGGGGCAAGAGCGCGAAATCGGCTTTTCGTGTTCCCCATTATTGTCGGGCAAAAGCGGACAGAGGTGGCGTTTTCTCCGTTCAATAAGGGCGGCGTAGAGCGACCGGGGCGTGTCGCTCTCATCCGGCGAAGCGTGGGAATGTCCCTTCCGGGAGCCGAGCGCGATGATCGGGAGGTACTTTCCGTTCGCAGTTGGCGAATAAAAGAAGCGGACACGCACCTCTCCCTCACCCGATTCACTTGCGAATTTGCGGCGGTCTCCCCCGTGCAACGCATCCTTTCCGGGGGCAAGCCTGTCCCTGACTGGACGCCGGGAAAAGCGGAATTGACCCTTTATCCCGGTAATGCGGAACCCGCCGCCGAAGGGCTAATCGTCGCAGTAAAACTCACCAACGATTCGGATGAGGCTCAAACCTACTTTGTGGACACCCTGACGATGTTGGAAAGTGAAACGCCCGACCTCTCCGATTCCGGCAAACTCATTTCGACGGAAGGCTCGACGCTGACGCTTCAACACAACGACGCTAAACTTTCGTTTGCGCTTCTCTCAGACAACACTCAATTTTCACGCCGTGCGTACCGGGTGACTTCCGCCTATTTTGCGGAGAAATCCAATCTCGAACCGCTTCTGGCTTCCGGCGGTTCTTCTCCGGTAGGTGCTTTATCGCCTGAGCTGGGGGCGGGAGACAAGCCAAACTGGGGGCTACTCCGCGTGGATAATATCGCCGTTGCACCCCATAATTCGCAAACGGTACGGCTGTGCATCGGCGTAGGCAAAAGCACGGGGGAGGCACAGGACGCGGCGAGTGTCCTGCTCGGTTACGCTTCCGACACTCTCGCAAACGGGAAAAAACGTGAGACGCCCGGTCTTTTTTCGCTTGCACAAAGCGCACACCGTGACGCTCAAAAAACCACCGGGTCTCTTCTTTTCGACGACTTCCTCAACCGCACTTACGTTACGATTCCTCTCAATGACGGAGGACGTGCCGGAACGCCGGGGCGAATCCTTATGCCAACCGCCTTTTCCTGTGCGTCAATCGCTACGGGTTGGGCAACCGCTCAGCCTGAACTCGCAACCTCGGAGGCGGTCATCGGGCTTTCGCTTCTCTCGGATTTACCTCTTGACAGGAGAGGGGAAGGATTGCTGACTTTGCTCACCTCACTGGATGCGTTACCGCTCGATGTGCGCCGTGCGGTCTCCCTGACACGGCATTACTCGGAGATTTCAGGTGCGGCGAAATCGCTCATGTCGCCGCTTCCCTTTTTGGTCAACGTCCTTATGGAGCGTTTCGCACTGGAAACAAACGCGGAAAGTAGCGAGAGTTTGCGCTGGAGGGCGGCGAAAGAAAAGGGGGCGACACTCTACCTCGCTTCTCTCTCTCAACAAAACCTGCTAACTGCCGCCACAATCTCTGCGCTCTCAAATGCCGAGTTTGCGCGAAAGTGGAACGGGTGGCTTGAGCAACAAAACCCTGCTTTTGTGCTTGCGGAAGGAAAGCGTCGGCTTCTGCAAGTGGAAAAGGAGGCGCAAACTAAGAGCGGCTCCCTTGAAACAGTGGCACTGTTGCCGCTTTATTTTCTCCTGAACACGCCGGGAACGGTAAGGGCGGGCAATACGATCTCGATGATCAACACGGATTACGACGCTGGAAAAGACACGCTGAAATTTTCGTTCCGTCCTTTTCTAAAAGGCGCAAAAGGGCAAATCTTCTGCCGCATGGGGAAACCTAACACTCTGTATCGCCTGACGGGTGCTACCCTCCCCGAAGCAAAAACAGATGAAAACGGTGTCCTCACGTTTCCGCTCTCCGGTGACACGATAACGCAGGTGGTGGAGGCTGTTCCCTCGCCATGAACCGGAGAAAACTGCTTTTCTTTTGTTCTTCGGCACTCTTGTTCTCTCTGGCGGGGTGTACGTCACGTCGCGAAAAGCCCCTCGCCATGCAGGAGGTGCCGCCCCTTTCTCCTGCCCCTCCCGGTACGTTCCGTGATGTGAATCCCCGATTTTCGCACAAAGGCAAGCGAATTGCCTTTGTGCGAACTTACCCGGATCGCACTCAGGCATTGTTCACCTCAGACCCGGCATTGAAGACGCTTCATCAGGAGCGTGAAGCAGAAATCGTCCTTCCGGATCGTCCCTATGCTCCGGGACGCGACACGCTGGTTTCGCCCGACACAATTGCCTGGTCTCCCGACGACAAAAAACTCGCGTTCACCCGCGCCGTTTGGTTTGATTTTGGAGGGACGGAAAACTTTCCCGGAACCGAACTCTGGACGCTCGATGTGGAAACAGGACAGGTCTTTCCGCTTGCAGGGCGTCCCACGAAATACAAAGGAAGTTTCTTTTTCTACAAAAATCCGGTATGGTCGGAAGACGGAAAACGAGTGGCGTTTACGGGCGAAGGGCTAGGAGGACAACGAGCGATCTTCATACGTCACCTCGATTTGGTGGAGGCGGACGATGTTGCGCCCCGGTTCGACAAATTCGAGGACAGTGATTTTGCGGTGTGGGAGCCGCCTTCCGTTTCGGGCAAAGCAAAGTCGGAAAGCAGTTCTCTGATTTTTCGGCAGGGCATCCGACGCGCTCCCTACTCGCCGCTCACGGAAACGATTCGCCGACTGCGCCCCTCGGCAAGCACCCCACAGGACACGGGCGAGCTCTGGCGGCTTTCTACGCATGAGGCACAGCGACAGGTGTTCACGAGGACAAAAAAAGGGCAGAGTGTCATCCCGCGTCTGGGGCAGTTGACGCCCTCTCCGAGCGGCAAACGAATCGCATTCGTGCTGATCCCCGACGCCCTTGATCTCAAAAAAGCCGAACTCTGGACAATGCACCGCGACGGGCTTTACCCGAAACGTGTGTCGCCGTTAGGGGTTGGGGCTTTCGCGCCTACCTGGATTGACAAAGATACGCTGGCTTTTCTTTCTCCGCACCAACAAAAATTTCGGGTGAAAACGCTGTCGGTGGAAACCGGAAAAACCCGCACGCTCGGAGAAATTGAGACGGCGGATTGCGATTGGTCGCCCGACTTCTCGACGCTTGTTTACGCTTCGTCTTCACACAAAGGCGGGGTCGGGCTGAAAGTTTTGAGAGTGAGAGGGAGGAAAATGCTGAGTGTCAAGCGTTGAGTATTGATATGAAATTTGTTCTCAATGATTTGATAGATTTCAACGGTCTAAAGACCGCCGCTACGCGCCTTCGGCGGGGCGTCCTTCGGACGCGGAGACCTCTCAGAAGGAGTTGGAGAAAGTCTTTGTTCAGGGCGGAAACAACGCACATTCAGCGACTCCCCCAATTCAATCAGACAATCAGCCGGAAGTTTCGCTCCAAACTTCTTGATTTTCAGTATCGGTCAGTACCGCACTTGCAGTGCGATCCTGTGAAACTTTAAATCCAATTCTCGGCAGGTCTCCCTCTTGATCAAAAATTGCCATGTGACCGCCGCCATTTTTCTGCATCGAAAGGGTCAGACCCGCTTTGTTGTTTTCTTCCCACAATTCAACGGCAGCACTCCCCTCCTCATCCACAATCAGTCCTATTCGTGGATTGCTATTTTCATCAAAGAGAGAAACTTTGGGTTCATCTTTTTCGCCTATTGACAGGATAAGGCGTGGTCTTTTGTGACTATCCTGCAAGGTTACGGAAGGTTGTCCGCTCTCCGAAAGACGCAGGATCATTCTAGTTTTGCCTTCAGTGTCACGTAGAATAATAGCAGGTTCGCCAGAAGGGTCTAATGAAAAACCGGCACGTACTCTACCGTTGCCATCAACAAGGTTGAATGCTTCGGCGTTAATTGTTTTTGGTTGTTCGATCATGGTATTCCTGAGAAGAACTGTCTCTGCCAGTTCGCCACTGGACTAACCACCTTTGCTTCTCTCATCGACGCTTTCACGCAGATTTCAATTTCTAACTTTGCGTCCGAAGGACGCCTTCACCGAAGGTGCTTAGCGCAAGGATAAACTAAACCATTGTTGCCAAATCATTGAGGTGAAATTTGTTCTCAGTCCACGGAGGTGGACTTCGCACTTTTGTAGCCGGGGAATTTATTCCCCGGCTTCTCTACGTGGACTCAAGTTGATCAAGCCGTTTTGCGGCGTTTCGAGAGCAGACCGATCATTAGTCCACTACCGATAAATATCAGTCCCCAGGCAATGAGCAGGACATTAGAGAGCGGCGCAGGACCGAGTAGCAAGTGATCCAGAGAAAGCCCCGGCCAACTCAGACGAAGAAGTGCCGCAGTGGGATCGAAATAAGCGGCATCAATAAAAAAGCCGAGGGGAGGACGGGAATTGTTGATATAGCAATTCGAGGAAATAAAGGGAACGAAGGCGACATAGCCATAGAAAAGCGTCGCAAAAAACCATGCCGCCCAACGGTTACGAAACAGAACCGAAAGAAACTGGCAAAATCGCCCGAATCCCGCTACCGATGCCCCCAGAATGAGCATTGCCATACCTAGATTTGGGGTTTTCAATCCTGCTAAAAGCAATAGTCCCCCGCTAAGCAAAACCAGAAGCAGCATAAACGGCAATCCTGAATTGAAGAAGCCCGCCCGAAGTCCGCGAGGGCTGAAGGCTCTCAGGAAAAAGCGATTTCCCTCCGCTTCCTGAATTTTTGTGCGCTCTCCGGTACAAAAAATCGGCACCAGAAACATCAAGAGCATCGAAGGGAAAATCAAAGTGAGTGTTTCATTCGCGGGCATCACCGGCATTTGTACAAGGGCGCGTGAAATTGCCATTTCCCGCAGGGCAGAATAAACCTGTATTCCGAAGAAAAGAGCCGTCAAGCCGCGTAACTGCCATGCCCTGCGTTCCGGTTTTGCCTCCAGTTTGCTGACTGCGACCATGACGAAAATCGTCCCAATCAGTAGCGCATTAAAAATAAACCCAAAGCCTTCCGGCACCGTAAATCCAAGAAACCGCGTCCCAAACCAGTTCATGCTAACTGAGTTAATGAGTGAGATGACAAAGTCATTGTTGCTGTAGGTGCGGCTTGCGTAGCCCGCATACAAACCCGACCCGGCGACCGCCAGCAAAATCGCAGTAAGGTAAGTATAAATGACGGCTTGAGAGGTGGCTTTGGCGATCCCCGACCACATCACTCCCAACGCCCCCATCAAAAACGATCCGGTGAACAGCATCGTGTAAGTGCCGAGGATCATCATTGGATCAATGCCGCCGAAGGTGAAGGTGAGGGCGACAAGCGGCAGGGAAGTCACCAGCAAAAGCCCCGTGAATAAGACCCCCGAAAGCAATTTTCCGAAGACGATTTTCGGCAGGGAAAGGCGCGTCATCGTCAGCATTTCCAACGTTCGTTGCTCTTTTTCAATCGTCAGGGAACCCGCCGTAATTGCGGGAGTGATGATGAGAGCAAGACAGAGTTGCGTCAGGAAAATGGCGTTGTAGAGTTGTTGTCCCAGTTGTGAGACGCGAGAGTAGCCGCCGTACTGCCCGACACTCTGGAGCCAGCCCCAGTAGGTCAGGAGCATGACCGCCGCCAGAAAGCCGATGTAGCCGAACATCAGCCAGTAGGCACGGGAGCCACGCATCCGCACCCGCATTTCTTTTGTCATCACCGGGTTGTCCGGCATCAGCCGGGAATGTGCTAGATTGATCATCGTTCTCACCTCTCAATTCGGTCACTTAATTCTGCATCAAGCCATTTTATGTCCGCAGGACTATCGGCGAAGCCGCCAGCGGCGAATTTATTCCGCCGGTATTGTGTTTTGCAATTCATGTTCATTCCGCCGCGCTCAGGTTTAGTATTTCGCCTCGTTACGTCTACTCAGCGTCCTCTCCAAAACTGCCGCCCTTCATACAAAGCGATTCCCAAACTCAATGCGGCTAGGAGAACACAAAGAAGGAATTTCAACAAGATGTGACCGCCCTGAATGATGCTCATGCCCACAAGAGCACTTGCTAACATAAGATAGATATAGAGAAGAATTTCCATCTCCAATCTTCCAAAACTTAGTTTTTTCTTTATCTCCCAGGAGATCAGTTCAACGCTTGAAAATATCAAGCAGAAGGACACAAATAATTTTAGCCCAATGTATCCTCCGCTACTGATGCTCAAACCCACAAGACCACCCGCACCTGCGAGGTACGAGTAGCGAGTTATTTTTCGAACCAGTCTGTCCCCGTCCATACTTTTTCTCTCCCTATAGGGATCACTTCTCGTCACCGACCCCTAAATGCCCTTTTGTGACGGAAAGGAACACGTCTTCGAGATCGGTTTCAGGAGTGGCAAACGAACGAACCTTGACGCCAGCCGAAACCAGAGCCGTCAGAATGAAATGCTCGGAGCCGACTTCGCCGATAAAGCCGACCCGCAAGACCGCGCCATTCGCAGAGCGCAGACTCCGTTGAAGCGTGCGGGTTGTCCCCGCTCGCTCAGGAGTGTCATTGTCCCCGCGCTTGCCTTCACGCACCACGCGCACCTCACCAATGGCTTCAGGAATAGATAGCAAAATCGCCTCAGCACGTTCCACGTCGTCCACGACTTCGATTTCGATGATCTGCTGACCGCGCACCTGCCGTGCAATCGTGTTCACGTCCCCGGAAACAATGAGTTCACCGCGCTCGATAATGCCGATTTTGTTGCAGAACTCTTCCATTTCCGGCAAGATGTGCGACGAAACGATAATCGTTTTCCCCATGCCCTGCAAATCTTTCAGCAGTTCCCGAATCTCGATTCGGGCGCGAGGATCAAGACCGGAAGCGGGTTCGTCCAGCAAAAGCAGTTTCGGGTCATGCACCATTGTTTTTGCAAGGCAGAGACGTTGCTTCAT
>JACMPS010000438.1 GCA_014377395.1 Chthonomonadaceae bacterium | reverse complement strand
GAAGCTCCGCCCCCGGAGGAAGCGGACAAGGAACCCCAGAGGGAGAAAGGAGAAAGCCCCCCGGCTATTCTATAGGTCGAACCCACAATAACTGTCTCATTCCTATTGACAAGTTCCGAGCGGAAGGCGATGTTTCCATTAATTCATGGTGCGTCAATTTCGCCATCATGTGTTCCATGAGACCGGGAAGAATCTGGTGCATCAGCACAAATCCGGTTCCCCCTCCTGCCCCGCCTACCGCAATTTCGTCTCTGGGGTCAGTAGCAAGACTAAAGAGCACATTGACGACTCGCTCAGGCTCATAAACCGGAGGAATCGGCACAACTTTGTGACCCTTGTAATCCGCCGCGTGCTCGAAAAACGGCGTGTCCATTGAGGTCGGCATCACGGTGCAAGCACGAATCCCCTTTATTTTGTTGACCTCCAGTTCCTGACGAATGGCGGCACTCAGACCGACGACTCCATACTTGGCAGCCGCGCAAGAATTGAAGTAAGGCGCAGGAATCTTGCCAAGCACCGAGGCAACATTGATCAAAATTCCGCTTCCCTGCTTTTTAAACTGATTGAGAGCGAAATGACTTCCGTAGAGCGTTCTGAGTAAGTCCGTTTCGATCACTCGCACATGATCGGCAAGAGGAATTTCCTCGAAAAGACCGATAGCGCCACCGCCTGCGTTATTGATCCAAATGTCAATGCGCCCAAAGGTCGAAAGAGCGATTTGTGTAAGATTCTCAATATTGCTCTGCACGGAGACATCGGTATGAACGGCAATCGCCTTGCCGCCGTTAGACTCACACTGTTTTGCCAGTTCTTCCAGAAGATTGTCACGCCGCGCCGCAGGTACGACAGACGCACCCGCCGCCGCGTACTTCTGAGCCGTTCCCTTGCCAATTCCACTGGAGGCTCCTGTAATTACTACGACTTTCCCCGCTAAACTCTCTGTAGACATTACTCATTTTCCTTACTCTTTGCTAAAATTACCGGTACTGTGTTGCACATCACAAGGACGGAGGGATGTTTTCTTGAGTTCCCATGAAGAGAGGGGTTAGGGGTTGGAGAAATACGGGGAGGGAAGAGATCTCACGCAAAGAAAAAAAGACGAAAAAGGAAAATCTTCATCTCAATACTTAACACTTTTTCTCACTCCTCTCTTGGTGGGCGTGTCATCAATTCCCGGATCACTTCTCTGGCTCCGCGCCCCTCAAAGAGAACCGAGTAGAGGGCTTCGCAAAGCGGCATTTCGACACCCGCCCGGTTTGCGAGTTCGTAGAGGGCGCGAGTAGTGGGAACTCCCTCCGCAACCTGTCCAATTTCGGTCAGTACGTCTTCCAGAGTGCGCCCCTCACCGAGTGCCACCCCGACCCGATAGTTGCGGCTCAGGCGACTGGCTCCTGTTGCAATCAGATCACCGACACCCGACAAACCTGAGAAAGTGGCGGATTCCGCGTTCTGTGACGCGCCAAGTCGAATCGCTTCCGTCAAGCCACGAGTCATTAGACCCGCCTTTGCGTTGTCCCCATAGCCTAATCCGTCACAAACCCCGGCTCCAATGGCAATCGCGTTTTTGATCGCTCCGCCTAACTCTACCCCGGTGACATCGCGCCCTGTGTAGACGCGAAAGGTCGGCTCCGGCAGTGCCGCAAACAGGTGTTGCACCCTCTGAGCGGAGAGGAGGGAACAGGACGCCGCAACGCTTGCAGAGGGAACGCCTCGTGCTACCTCAACAGCAAGATTAGGACCCGAAAGGACAATGGTTCGCTCTTCATTTTCCGGCAAGAGTTCGGCGATCACCTGACTCATTCTCAGTCCGGTTCCCTCCTCCAGTCCTTTGGTTGCGGAGAGCAAAAGTGCGTCAGTGGGTAAGTGGGGGAGGGCGTCATTGAAAACTTCGCGGAAGCCGCCACTCGGTATGGCGAAGACGACTATTTCCACGCCGTCGAGTGCGTCTTTCAGGCGTGAAACCGGGTGGACACCGACAGAGAGAGGAAAACCGGAGAGGTAGCGTACGTTTTCGCGCTCTTGCCGCAATTGCACGATTAGCGCATGAGAACGCGCCCACAAGGTGACCTCGGCTTCGGGATGTGTACCAAGCAAAGTCGCAAGTGCCGTACCCCAACTTCCCGCCCCTAAAACAGCGATGCGTCGTGTCAATGTTTTTTCCCTCTGAGCGTGGTGCCTCGGGCATCAGACTTCAAAAGCGGAGGAAGAAAAATAACGAGCAAAATAGAAGGAGGCGAAGGGAATGAGTTCATGCCGATCATTTTACCCGATTCGCAGAGAGAGGCGAGCAAAAATCGGAAGCGTGAAAACTTCTGCGTCAAAGAAGAAAACGGGTTAGTGCACCTACCGGATACAGAGATACGAAATTTACCACCCGCTGCGCTAGAGATCACAGAGAAAGACCGGGGAAAGTATCGAGTGTTAAGTGTTGAGAAAGAGGCTAAAGAGTCAAGGGCGTCTGTATTAACTCCCCTCTCCCGATTTTGGGGGAGTCCCCATTGGGCGAAATCAGGGTGGGGGCTTCACCTCAACACTTAACGCTTTCTTTAGAAGCGAGATTAATTCGGTCATCGGCGTTTTGCGGGTACAATTTCATTATGATTTCCGCCCGCAAAATTGTTCCTTTCGAGAGGGTTTTCGCTTTCTACACCCGGTGGTACTTCAAGCGGAACTTTCACGGGTTGCACCTGCTCGGCGAAATCCCGGTTTTGCCGGACGAACCGGAATTGCCCCTGATCGTTTGCATGAATCATAGTGGGTGGTGGGATGTACTGATCGGGGTTTATCTTGCAAGCGAAAAACTCGGCTGGCGGCAATGGTACGGTGTAATGGACGAACGGCAACTGCAACGCTATCGCTTTTTTTCGTGGCTTGGTATGATTGGTGTTGATAGAACTACCATTTCCGGGGTGAAGGAATTTCTTGCCTACGCGCAGAAACTAATGTGCAATCGTAAAGTCGCCGTGTGGGTGACGCCGCAAGGAGAAATCGTTTCCAACACCGTTCGCCCTCTTGTGCTACAACCCGGTGTCGGGGCATTGGCGGCGAGTTTGCCCGGTTTTCATTTGCTGACCGTCACGATTCATTATGAATTCTGGGATGAGCCAAAACCGGAAGCGTTTGTCTCGTTTTCTTCCGTAAAGACAATGAGTGCCTTGGAAAGTCGCTCACGGAAGGTTTTGCTGTCTCAAATCGAAGCGCAAATGACTTCACAACTCGACACCTTGATGCTCTCCGTGCAGTCCCGCGATTACGCGGATTTCACCCCTTTGCTGATTGGAAAAAGCGGGATCGCCGCTCTGTATGATGTTCCCCGCGCCCTTTATGCGAAACTGAGCGGAAAAGAATTTACCTCCGAACACAGTGGCGTCAACTCTCCCCGGTGGAGGGAGAAAGTGGGACGAGACAGGCGGTAATCCCGCCCCCTCCCGACCCCGGAGATAATCCCATGAAAATACTCATTACGGGAGCGCGTGGCAATTTTGCCATAGCACTTATTCCTCAACTGCTCGCAACCGGTCATGATTTGATCTTGTATGATCTGGAGCCGATGCTTGCCCCGGAAAATTGTATCGCTGTTCAGGCAGATATTCGCGATGCCGGAGCCTTGACCGCCGCCATGCGCGATTGTGACGCCGTGATCCACGCGGCGAGTTATCACGCCGATCATCTGGAGACGCGAAACGCAGACGATTACCACACCGTGAATGTCAACGGTACGCAAAATGTGCTACGGGCAATGGTGCTGAACCGGGTCAAAGCCCTCGTTTACTCCTCTTCAGATACAGTTCATGGCGACGCCGTAAGGAATTACCATACGCTCGACGAAAGCGTTCCCTGCTTGCCGAACAGCCTTGACGATCTCACCTTTTGTATCGGGGAAGAACTCTGCCGCTACTACGCCCGGATGCACCGCATCCACACGGCAATTTTGCGCTACGGCAATTTCCGCCCAATGGATTGGCGGCGGGAGGGGGTGCGTCTTCTCTCCAACGGTGTAGATCGGCAAGATGTGGCGCAGGCAAACGAACTGGCACTCGGAGCCGTTCTCAACGAAGATTTTCTCTGTGAGTCGTTTTTGATTCGGAGTGTTTGCCCCTTTGCTCTCTCTGACCTCGCAGAACTGGAGCTGACCCCGGCGGAAGTTGTCGAGCGATATTATCCGGGAGCGACAGAGATTCTGCATCAATACGAACTCCCCGTGCCGCGTGTTCTCATGCTTCACGACATCAATAAGGCAATCGAAACGCTCGGCTACGACCCACAGCATACCTTCGAGAGTTTCTTGAACCAACTCACGTTAGCCCGATGACTTCCCCTCTGACTCCACTTTCGCGGGAATTTTACAAGCGTGAGACCCGGCTTGTCGCGCAGGAATTACTGAACTGCCTTCTGGTCAAGTGTGAAAGCGAAGATGAATTTCTGGTGGGGCGCATCACCGAAACTGAAGCCTATCTTCATGATGACCCCGCCTGTCATGCCTTTCGGGGAAAGACACCCCGTAACGCCCCGATGTTCGGGGAACCGGGAACCGCCTATGTGTATTTCACCTATGGAATGCACTACTGCTTTAATGTGGTGACGGAACCCGAAGGGATTGCGGGAGCCGTCTTGATTCGCGCTCTGGAGCCACTTGTCGGGTGGGAACGAATGGCACAAAATCGCCGTCTAATCGAAGAAATCTCCGTCTCCGTAATCGAAACCGAACCTGTCAACGAGATAAAGGAAGAGAAAAAACGCCTTAGACTCGGCAAGTTTTTGCTCGGTGGACCAGCGAAACTCTGTCAGGCATTCGGCATAGAGCGTGACACAAACGGAACAGATCTGACCCAATCGGAACCTCTGTTTATTGCTCGTGATCTGGAGCGTTTTCCCTGTTCACTGCGAGAAGACATTCTGGCGACGCCGCGCATCGGAATCTCAAAGGCGCAGGACAGACCCTGGCGATACACGCTGAGAGGCGAGAAATACGCTTCGAGATAAATTTTTGCCGCTTATGACCCAATCCTTTATTACCCCTCCTTTTTGGTTTGCCCTGATCGCCGCCCTTGCCTTTGCGGGAGTTGCTCTTGCACTTAAACTTCTCTCGAAAAGCGGAGCGGTTGCAACGGCAATTCTTGGTGGCGTTGTCTTCGGGGGCGGGGGCGGCTATTTTATGGTGCCGTTGCTCGTCTTTTTCCTCACGTCGTCTCTGCTCTCGAAAATCGGACGCGACAGAAAGGCGAACGCGAACAAAGGCGATTTCAAAGGTTCCGTGCGGGATGCCGCTCAGGTTTTCGCAAACGGAGGTGTCGCAGGAACTCTCGTTTTGATCTACGCGCTGACCGTGCGCCACAGTGACTACTCCCAATCCCGACTGCTGCTCATTTACTACCTCGCCGCAATCGCCGCCGCCAACGCCGACACCTGGGCAACGGAAATCGGCAAGTTTTCCCTTCACCCGCCGCGCTTTCTCAGAGACTGGAAGACAGTCACGCCTGGTACTTCCGGCGCGATTTCGTTGCTCGGAACGTTCGGGGCGGCACTCGGCGCGATCTTAATTCCGCTTTCCGCGCTTCCCTTCTGGCACCTCAATTTGGTGGAACTGATTACACCAATTCTGTGCGGCTTCTTTGCCTCGCTGGTGGATAGTGTGCTGGGCGCGACTTTGCAGGGCGTTTATGAAGACCCCACGACGGGCGAGATCACGGAAAGCCCCGAACTCGCCGGGAAAGAAGCCCGCCCTGTACGTGGGTTTCGTCTTCTGAACAACGACGGCGTGAATTTCCTCTCCTGTCTTGCAGGGGCATTTCTCTGCTGGCTTATCACTCATTTTGCCATTTTGCCCTACCAATAACTCACCGTACCCTAACTAGATCAAATACAAGGTCCCTGATTTTCCTCTCTCCACAGAGAAATCGATAGAAAGTCAAAGGCACTGACTCCCCTTTCCGTTGCACTTGTGAGGGAATGAGGGGAGCGGCGAGAGTTGTTGGTCAAGGTCAGGGGCAAGAGCATTGACTTTTCCGATGCGTTTTCGGAAGCGAGTGTTGTCTGAGGAGGGGCGTGAACCCGTGCTTTATCATCGCTACCGCCACCTTGAAGTCAGGGGAATCGTCGCAAAGCGTTTTGATCAGATTAGCAAGGGTTCCTGCATTGGCTCCCTGGTCTCGCCCCGATCAGGGGAGCAACTCGGAAGCCGAGTGGGGCGGTTCACTCTCCCTCCCTCCCCCTTGCATCAGGGGGAGGGAGGTGAAACTTTTTTAAGCACTCTTTACGGTGGCGTTCAGGGTGATATTCGCCCCTGCCAGCACTTTGGAGACGGGGCAGTTCAGTTTGGCTTCGGTGGCGTGTTTCTGAAAGTCCTCTTCGGAAATGCCGGGGATTTCGGCTTCGGTGGTCAGATCGATGTTCTTGATCGAGAAGCCGTCACCATCTTTTTCGAGATGTACGGTTGCGCTTGTGTGGATCGAGTTGACGGTATGTCCGTGTCCTGTCAGGACAGCGGAGAGTGCCATTGAATAGCAACCTGCGTGAGCACCTGCAATCAATTCTTCGGGGTTTGTTCCGGCTCCATCGGCAGAGCGGGAACGCCAGTCGTAGGAGCCGGAAAAGGCTCCGCTTCCGAGAGCAATCGTTCCTTTTCCTTCGAGCAGGGTGCCTGTCCATTGGGCTTGTGCGGTTCTTGCGGGCATGGTGAGTTCTCCTTTGGGGTGTGGAGAAGAGGTTAGACCTCTCTTCCTTCGCATAGATACGCAGAGAACGCCGGGACTTTCACCCCAACTCCCGCTTTATGGTAAATTTCTCCCTCAACCTTTCCCGGCATCGGGCGTTCAGCGTTCGGGTACACTCCTCTAAACCCGTAATCTGAATTTGCAAAGAGGTAATCCTATGGAACTGGACATCGAAGAAGTACGTGCACTTATCTCGGATTTGGGGCGCGAAAAAGGGGAGGTACATTCCTCCCCTGTAGCAAAACTGATCTATGAGGGACGGCACTCTTCGGCGGCAATAAGTCTCCTTATTGAAGCCCTGAAAGACCCTGACGCCGAGATGCGCTACACAATCGTGCACATTCTGAGAAAGATAGAGATCGCCTCTGATCCGGTTGTCCAAGCCTTGACCCTCACGCTAACGGACTCTGACTCCTCTGTCAAGGGGAGGGCAATCTATGCGCTAGCCTTTCTAGGACAGAGTCCGGAGCCTGTCATCCGCACTCTGCTCCAGGACTTGAGGACGGAAGATATGTTCGTGCGTGAGGAGGCGGCGGAAGCATTAGGTTATGCCGGAGTAACTTCTTCGGAAGTAATTGATGCGTTGTGTGAAATACTAAGGGATGAAGACCCTGTGGTTTGTTTTAGCACGGCAAAATCGCTGGGGAGGTTGGGTTCACTGTCAAAACCGATTGTCGGCAAGTTGCGGGGGATGCTTAAGGATAAAAATTACAAAGTGCGAGAGGGAGCAGTAGAGGCATGGTGTCGCTTAAAGCCGAAGCCTCCTGATTTGATTGAGGGATTACGCGGAATGTTGGCGACGGAGGATACCTACGTGTTGGAATTGGTCGAGTATTGGTTGAGAAAGTTAGAGGCGGAGTAACCTCGTGGTTCTTGCCTTTCTGATCCCACCGCCAATAAGTTAGGGTGAGTTCCAGCAAAATCCCTTTGTTTCACTGCGCGAAGAGGTTATTCCATGAAACGGAAATTGAGCAGGCACACCTACTACCTCATCGAAAAACTGAAGAGCGATGATAAAGAGGTACGCGAAAATGCGGCGCATGACCTGGGTGAACGGGGAGACGTAACAGAGCCGATTGTCCTTGCTCTAACCCATGCGCTGACGGATAGCGAGATTTCCGTGCGTTCAATGGCGGCACGTGCGTTGTGTGAATTAGGGCAGAATTCGGAACCGGTTCTTGCGTTGCTACGTGAAATGCTGGACGATAAGGAAGCCTCCCACACTAACCTCGCAGTGTATGCGTTGGGTTGTTTGGGACGGAAGGCACCGCAATTTGTCGGCGAAATAATGATCAAATTAACGGATAAAGACTTGTGGCTACGTGCTACCGCCGCAGAAGCATTCGGTAAATTAGGACAGAGTTCCGAGCAGGTAATAGGGGCTTTGATAAAGGCATTGGAGGACGAATACCCCCTTGTCGGTATTTCGGCGGCAGAGGCATTAGGAAAATTGGGAAAAGGCTCGGCAGAGGTTGTCGGCGCATTGAAAAGACAACTTCAGGGTGAAAGCGGGCGAGTGCGAAAGGCGGCGAAGGAAGCCCT
>JACMPS010000437.1 GCA_014377395.1 Chthonomonadaceae bacterium | reverse complement strand
GTGAATTCAAGAATGTCGGCGCGGCGGTCGTCCTGATCAGTTGGCTTTTCGTGGTCATTCGAGATACTTCCTACCGAAACGAACATTCGCTTGTCGTCTTTCGTGAAGCGAATATCGCGTGTCCAGTGTCCGCCGCCCCGCAATTTTCCGCCGCCGGGAAGATTGTTCACCACAACTTCGCGCTCTCCCCGTGCCTGAGTATCGCCGTTTTTGTAGGGGAATCGCACAACGCTATCGGTGTTAGCGATGTAGACATACTTGGGATTGTTGCCGCTCGGATAGAAAGTCAGACCAAAAGGCTTGGAAAGCCCCGTCGTGTAAACGGAAATCTGCGGGCTTCCCCCGTCTGTGGAAGGGCGAATCACCTTGACGCGCTCAGGGCCGCTCTCGACCACAAAAATGTCGCCGTTGGGAGCCGTCGTCACGTAGCGGCAGTTCTGCAGTCCCGTGACATAAGCCTCGACCTTAAAGCCCTCCGGCACTTTCGGCATTGCCCCTTCCGGGCGGGAGACCATGTGGGGGCCATTGTCAATCGTTGGAGTCGCATAGGGGCGCGGCAGATCTGCAAGCGTAATTTTGCGGCGGACGCCCGGTGCATCGGTGTCCCAGGCACCGAGAGCCGCTTCACCCGTCAGGGTTTTGCCACCTGCGGGAAGGGGCTTTTTCGCACTCGGTAAGGGGGTTGCTTTTTCTTCCGGGCGAGCCAGTGCAAGGGATCCGGCAATACAAAGAGGAACCGCCAGAAGCAGTCCGATCTTTGCGGAGGGCATCTTTTTAGGTAAACTTAAACGCGATAATTTCATGGTCAAAGGTCTTTCTTTTTTAATCTTTTGTTTCTAGTGCAAACACAACCCACACGTAATGAGCCCGGGCAAAAAGTTTTTATTGGATTTTGTCCGGGCTTACTTACTCTACGTTGCAGAGAGCAACAATTTCAGCCAAGTCACTCAGCCAAATCACTCAGCCAAATAGGTCACAAGCGAAAACCTAAGCGGCAGGTTTTTCACCTGCGGCGTCCAGTCTTTTCTTTGCTTCCGCATAAACTTCCGGCGAGAGCGCACCCTTCTCGGCGATTTCGATATTCTCCTGGAGGTGAGCGGGAATTAATGTACCGACAATCGTGGTGTGAATGTCAGGATGAGAAATCAAAAATCGAAGCAGAAACGCCGTGCGTGATTCGTTTTCCTCGCGCAACTCATCAAGTTTTGCCGCCTCAAATTTTTGCCAGCGATCCGTGTTGCCAAGCCCTTCTCCCGGTTCGCCTCGTGCCACGCCGCCCCGATCAATGATTCCTGCGCCCGCTGTTGCCGCCTGTGTGATTACGGTTTCGTGAAGCCGCTCCAACCCGGAATAAGGAATCTGGTAAACATCGAAAAGGTCGGCTTCGATATAAGTGCCGATGTGCGGGAGCGTTGAGGAACAGCCGATCCAACGTACTTTTCCCTGCTGTTTCATCTCGATCAAAGCCGAGACCAGGTCGCCGTCCTGCGCTTGCTCGACGCTCGGATTGTGCAACTGCATAATGTCCACATAGTCGGTTTTCATACGTTCGAGGCTTTCGTGCAGTCCGCGAAACATATTTTCGCGTGTCCAGACATGAGGCGTATCGTCGGTATGCTCGTCCTTATTTACGACGGTGCAACCGCACTTTGTTGCGAGGATGTATTCATCACGGCGAGTGTTGAGAAACTTCCCGATAAACTCCTCACTGCGCCCATAGTCGTTGGAGGTGTCAATAAAATTGATCCCGGAGTCCAGAACGGTGTTGAGAATGGTGTCCGCCTGTTCCTCCGTCACGGGGCGTCCGCCCCAGATACGCGAACCGCGTACCTCCATTGCGCCATAACCAAGCGTGGTGACTTCCAGCCCTGTGCGCCCTAGCGTTCGTTTTTCAAGTGCCATATTATGTATCGTTCTCCTTTTGTTGTTTTATAAAATGTCTGACATGGGAAGTGTTAGGTGTGAGATGGAGTTCTTCCCCTTATGCACTTATCTTGTCCCTGGTTTGGAGTAAACATTTGCGCGTTTGCCGCAGGAATAAATTCCGCGTTCGGAGGCGTTCCGCCCCTGAATTGGCTAAAACTCGGACACCCCATTCGTGCTTACAATGAAATAGAGGGTTTCGAGAAGTCAAAAGAGACTTCGCCCCCGTGCTTTTGCATTGAGCCCATGGAGGTGGACTTCGCGCTTTTGTAGCCGGGGAATTCATTCCCCGGACTTACGCTCAAGGAAAAAGGTTTCGACTTCTCGCTAAGAGACAAGATTAGCTTCCGTAAGCGGAGGAAAAGGATTGATTTCGCGTTGCCACTTTTTTGTCGTAAAATTAGGGTTAGTAGGGGCAACGCATCGCAGCGACTGCGCTCTCGCCGCCTTCGTTGTCCAGTTTCCGCAGGTTGTCCAGAAACGTCCCGAAATGGTGTCGGGGCGTGTAGCCGATTTCTGCCGCACCTTCTCCCGCTTCTACAAGAGACGGTTTGTCTTCGATCCTGATCTTGTACTTCTCGATCAGTGGGGTGGCTCCAGGGAAAATGCACTCACAGGCTTGAAGAGGATTTGTCGTCCAGTCCGCAATTTGTGCTTCGGTGAAGGCGTTTGCTCGTACCGCTTGCACGACGATTTTTTCCGTTTCCGTGTCCGGCGGCAATTCAGGCGTGAGTTTTTCAACGGCTAAACGGGTGCAATCAAGAACGTCCTCCCAATCCACTCCTCCATGCAACAATCGCGCTCCGTAGCGGTTTGTGTAGTCCGATCCCCAGGGCGTGAAGTCGTGAGGGCGAATCGCAACAAAGCGAATGGCATGGTTTCGGCGATAATACTCGCATAACTCCTCGCCCAATTGCTTTGTGAAGCCGTATTTGTCGTAGTGACCGTACCACGCCATTGAGGAAAGAAAGACGACGCGCTCTATCCCCGCTCCGACAGCGGCTTGAAATGTCCAGAAAGTGCCGTCCACGTTTAGTCGCCAAAAGTCGGCTTCGGTTTTGTCTCGCCAATGGATTCCGTGCCATGCGGGAGTATGGATGATAAGGTCGCACCCTTGCGCGGCACGTTCCAAACCGATACCCGCCTGAATATCACCCTGCACAAAGGGGATGCCGCGAAATAAATCATTGTCCGGGAGGCGCACAATGTCGTGAAGGACGATCTCATGTCCCGCCCTCTGCAAAATCGGGATCATTCCCCGACTTACGGTACTGGTGGCTCCGGTCAGCAGAATTCGCATCAGATTATAGCCTCTCTTCTTGTGATAACGGAAAGATCGGAGGGTGTCCAGAGAGTTTTCGGGTCTTCTCCTTGCGCGTCCCGTGCCTTCAAACCCTCCAGAAACTCCACAAAGCCGTGTTGTGGCTCCCAATCCATTTTCGCCTTCGCTTCGGAGAGGTCGTGTTGCTCGACTTGATCGGGGAGCGCAATGCCGTACTTTGCGATGAGTTCAGTTGCACCCGGAACCTGCGCTTCGCACCACTCCCTGCCGAGTCGCTTGAAGTCGGCACGTACCGCTTCAGGAAGATGATGATTTGTGTGAACGACGGTGCGGAAGAGATCGAACCGCTTTTCCGTTGCCGCCATAACCGCCGCGACGGTTGCGGTTGCCACATCACGACGGTCTACGCCGTTACGGAGAAGCATCGCACCAAAATCAAGATAGGGTTTCGGAACAAAGTCATGATAACGAAGCATCGCAACAGAAGCCCCCGTTGTTTCTTTGTACATTCGGCAGAGGTCTTCGCCAATCACTTTGGTGACTCCGTAAACTGACCACCAGCCGTAAGCCATCGAGGAGGCATAAACAACTGCCTGTATGTTCTGCTCACGACAGGCTTGCAAAAGATGAAAGGTGCCGTCCACGTTCACGGCGAAAATCGTGGGATCGCTGACGGGCGGAACATGGGCGCAGTGCCATGCCGCAAGATGAATCACAGCATCCATGCCCTCGACTGCCTTCTGGCTGTCCTGCGGGGTTTGCGAGTCATAGCGCATAAACTCACCGAGTTTGAGGCAATCTGCAGAGGGAGGCGCGACATCCGCCATTCGAATGGTTGCCCCTGTTTCCGCCAGCACTTTGCAAATCGCTCTTCCCGCGTTGCCGGAGGCACCCGTGACCAATACTTTCATTTCAGTTTTGTCCTTCTTTTTCGTTGGAGAAATCAAGCGTCATTTGGTTCAACACCCGCTTCACGAGAGGACACAGAGGCACAGAGAAATGCGCTCTTTCAATTTTATTTGCCCCAGGTGAGTTCCTAATTCCTCTTCTACTTTGCCTCGTCGGGGCTGTGTTCGCGAAGCCAGGTGCGAAGTGGCACGTCTTCATCGGAGGGCGAATAAAGACCGTTTGCGTTCACTCTCCAACCGAGCATTTGCTTCTGGATCGGGTCGCTTTGTTCCCACAAACTTTGCACGGTCATGTCATCTTTTGTGCAAAGCCAGCGATAACCGTAGCCGTAGAACAGCACTTTACGGGTAATGTGGGACCAATTCGGACTGGCGGTGTGCCACAAGCGGCGGTCAAAGAAGACTGCAGAACCGAGTTTCGCTAGAATGGGGATGGCTCCTTCCGGCTGTCCGAGTCCGTCAGGGGAACGCTCCTGCGTGTCCTGGAGGTGACTGCCGGGAACTACCCAGAAGTTGCCGCGCCCTGGTTCACCTGTGTCAGAGAGAAAGTAGGCTACTTTGAGTGAAAGTCGGGGGCGGGGGTGGCTCTCGATTTCGACATTCACGCGCCCACT
>JACMPS010000038.1 GCA_014377395.1 Chthonomonadaceae bacterium | reverse complement strand
TTCGAGGGCGCGTGAAAGAGCAGGACGCCCAATCTGATGAATCTTCCCTCCGAAGTCGTACCAATCCTCTTCATTGGCGGCGAGCATCTGCTGATACAGAGTCTCAAGTTCTTGCGGCATCGGGGCTTGTTCCTCCCTGTGAAGGTGGTTTAGTATTGCCCTCACCCCCCAGCCCCCTCTCCCTGCCACCCGCCGAGACGGGCTAGGGAGAGGGGGAGTAGATTCAGGCAACCTAGATAGTGAAAGGTAAGTCGATACAAACGTTTTTGCTCTTACCAGCCTTCGCAAGATTAGGTCGTGAAGAATAAAATTAAGCCGACATAGGCTCCAAGGGCTCACAAAGTTTGGTTGTATTGCTCTGTCTCTCGTGTCACGGTCTCTTGCATTGACTCCCCCTCTCCCTAATGAGCCTAAGCGATTGGAAGGGAGAGGGGGTTGGGGGTGAGGGCTAATCACGCATAAGGGCAACCCTCACGCCAGAGCCGCCGCCGGGTCGGTTTCTTTGCGCTCGATCTCGCCTTTAAGGGTGGAGAGGGAGTGACCTTCCGCTTCCAGTGCCGCATACAGTGCCGCCAGTGCCACATCTACCTGATCGGCGTTGGGTTCCCGCGTCGTCAGATATTGCGTCCACATTCCCGGTGCAAACGCCGCCATCACAAGCGCGTTCTTACGGTGCTTCCCTGCAAACTTGATCACTTCATAGGAAAGTCCTGCCACCGGAAACAAGACGGCAATGTGCAACAAGACGCGCAGGACAATAAAAGGACGGGGCAGGAAAAGACAAACCAGAAAGTCTATTGCCATGACCACGATGAGGAAGCTCGTGCCACAGCGCGGATGAATTCGGGAGGCGGCAAGCGCGTTTTCCTGCGTGAGAGGCAAGCCCGCCTCCAGCGTGTTGATCGCTTTATGCTCCGCACCGTGATACTGAAACACGGCACGTATCCCCGCCAACCGCGAAATCAAAAGAATATAGCCAAAGAAAAAAGAAGCACGGATTGCACCGTCTACCGCATTGAGTTTCAGGCGAGAAGAGGACGCGCCCAGAAGATGAAAGTGATCGCCAAGTTCGGTAAGAGCCGTCGGAATCAGGCGAAACACGACAAACCCAAACAGCAGCGAGAAAGCAATCGTGCCCCCAATCGCAATGTCGCTGATCTTAGACTTTTCCGGGGCGGTCTCCATCTCCGGCACACCCGTCATCACCGAAGCGGCGGCAGAAGCTAGTGCGGGTGAAAGGGAGTGATCGGTGGTCTTGGTGTGGGTGGTATCTCCGGGGTTGTCGCCGGCTTTGCGAGAGGAAGTCACTCCCGGTAGTTGGACGCTGGACGCAAAAGAAAGAGCGCGAGAGCCTAAAATCATCGAGTCGAGAAGCGCAAGCGTTCCCCGCAGAAACGGCCTGTTCAGCCATTTCAGTTTCCGCAACACGCTTTTGTCCACCTCCTCGTGCTTCACCACGATCTCACCGTCGGGCGTGCGACACGCCACCGCGAAAAAGCGCGGGCTACGCATCATCACGCCCTCAATCACGGCTTGTCCGCCGTATTGCAAAAAGGTTGCGTTTTCAGGCAGAGTTGGTGTAGGAGAAGCGACGGAATTTGTCGGGGTCTGTTTCGTATTCATAAGGTGAGTGTTTTTCTCGCGTCTTTTAGCATCGAACGATAGGGAGACGAAAAAGCGTCAGTACAAAATCGAATCGGTTGAGCTGGCAGTTAGTTCAGATCAGAGTAGTGCAGGTCTTTAGAAATGATAACCCTTAAATCCGTCCTTGATTATCTCACAAAAATGGCGCCACCGGAAGACCCGGACAAATCCGCCGCCCTTCTTCTCCAACGTTTGAGGAGTGAGAACGATCAGACCCGCATCAACGCGGAGATGGTGATTTCACGAATCGGCTATGAATGGGAGTCGTTCTACGAAGAGGAATTTGTCGTAGCGGTCTTGCATCGCCTCTCCGAAGAGGAACTCCCGGCGGCACTGATCGAAAGGGCACTAATGGAAACGGAACGCATCGTCTTGCGAGGCGGACGCACGGAACCGAAGCGGCGTGTGGTAGATACCGCGAAAGAATGTCTTCAGAGCCTGACGCAAAAGCACACGGAACAGCTCGCCCGCCAACAACTTTTACGACCCTCGGAAAGAGAAACGGAAACCCTGCTCCGTTCCCTTTCCTATGCCTCCGACCGCTCTCCGCAAGAACTGCTCAGACCAAAAGACTGAAAAGTATTCATTGTCGCATGAATCCAGTCCACGCAGGTGGACTTCGCTTTTCTGTAGCCGGGGAATTTATTCCCCGGGCACCTCTTAATGCAACCCTCTAACCTATCTTTTCACGGATATACGCCGCCGCTTTTTTCAGTCCCGCCTGTTTGTCCTCATCAGGGTTGCCACATTCCAGAGCCATAAAACCCGTATAGCCGATTTCTCTCAGTGCTTGCAGTCCCGCCCGAAAGTCCGTGTCGCCATACCCCGGCAGTTGTCGCGTGCTGTCCGCGAGATGAACGTGAGCGATATGGCTTCCCGCTTTGCGAATGGCATCCGGCGTATTTCGCTCTTCAATACTCATGTGGAAAAAGTCAGCCATGATTTTGATGTGTGGATTTCCGACTTTCTCACAGATGTCCACGCCGTCCTGAAGCGTCCTGATCAGGTGAGTTTCGTAACGATTGAGAGGTTCGAGCAGGAGAAACGTTCCCGCTTTCTCCGCTGTTTTGCCCCAATCGTCGCAGAGCTTGTAGAGCAGGTCTTTTTCGAGTTGAACCGCAGTCGCCAGCGGAGACAAGTCGGGAAGGCGCGGACTTCCGAAAATCGGAACGGCAATCAAGCCGACCATACCGAGATCTCCCGCCGTCTCAAGAAGACGGTGAATGTCGGAGGAGGCACGGTCTCGCTCTTTTTTGTCGGCGTCGAGTGGACAACCGCCGAAACCCGCACAAATCGTGGAGGGCTTGACGGAGTGATTCGCCGTTGCCGCATTGATCTCATCAACGCGGGTCCACAATTCCCTGCCCCCGAACTCAATCCCCTCATAGCCTGCTTCCGCAAGGCTGTCCAACTTTTCGCCTAAAGTCGTCCCCACCGCTAGCCCATCTTGACACGCCAGTTTCATGCTTTATCTCCTCTGAGAAAGATTTTGTTCCAAAGGGAGTTTCCGCGTGGTGGGCTTTAATTCCTGCCGGGAACCTGACCCCAATCCCTGATGCGTTTGCTACGCTCACAGGGAGAGGAAGTCCATTCGATGAAGTTGCGCCATAGTGCCTATTGATCTCGCCTTCTTCCGTTAAGGAGGCTTTGCAGGTCAGCCGTTATTTTTTCTCGCACTCATTTACTTTATCTTGTCTCATGCCCAAATCTTACGCCGCAAAAATCGCGTTGACGAAAACGGCTAACTCAGGAAAAGCAAGTGACTTCACCGTCTCGCCCGATCCGTAAGTTGCCACCGATACCGCCCCCCCGGAGGTCAAACGTTGCACCTCGACGGTTTGGAGAGCGGGGCGTACGATCCAGACCTCTTCTACTTCCACCAAGCAATAATCGGCGATCTTGGCGTTGAGGATTTGCTCGGTCTCACTCGTGGAGACCACTTCGATCACAAGTTCCGGTGCGGGACTCATGGGAGCGGGATCGTTAGAAGGACGATTTCGCGCCCTTCTTTCCGTGCTGATGAAAAGAACGTCAGGCTGGCGTGTTCGCAGAGGATTTCGACGAATGAGGACATCTTGCGGGGAGATCGTCATCTTTCCGAGACCTGTCCGCTTCCCATACGCATGAAGAAGCGTAGCTAAACGAAACGTGATGTCTTGATGATCTTCCGTCGGGTTCGCCATTTCTTTTCGCTCTCCGTCAATAATGTCATAGCGTCGGTTGATCTCGCCTTCTTCCAGATAGGCTTTGTAGGTCAGCAACTTGGGGGGCGAAATCGAAATTGTTGTCGAGGGGGTCATTTTACCTATCTCCCGTCTTTCTCAGGCACACGCATTTACTCTTTTTCCTATTGTATCACGTCCTCACCTTAAAAAAGCAGGATGCCGGGAATTGTCCCGACACCCTGCTTTTTAAGTTTCCACTTCCACTTTCTAATTTTACAAAACTAGCCCATTTTTGCGATGATCGCGTCCGCCATCTGAGACGTACCAACCGCCGTTGGATCATTGCGATCCGGCTTCATGTCGTAGGTAACATCTTTGCCTTCGGCGATGACTGCGCTCAACGCTTTCTCCAACCGATCCGCCGCATCGAACTCTTCCAGATAGCGAAGCATCAACATTCCCGACAGAATCAGTGCCGCCGGGTTCACCTTGTTCATGCCCTTATACTTGGGGGCGGAACCGTGTGTCGGCTCGAAAAGCGCCATTCCGTTCCCGATGTTCGCACCGGGCGCCACACCGAGACCGCCGACAAGCCCTGCACAAAGGTCGGAGAGAATGTCGCCGTAAAGGTTTTCCATTACCAGCACGTCGTACAATTCCGGCTTCTGTACCAACTGCATACACATATTGTCCACGAGGACTTCCTGATACTCGATCTCAGGATAATCTTTCGCGACTTCCGCCGTCATACGGAAGAAAAGCCCGTCCGTATACTTCATGATGTTGGCTTTTGCGACGGCGGCGACTTTTTTGCGCCCATATTGACGCGCATACTCAAAAGCGGTTTTGGCGATGCGGCGTGACCCGGTCTCCGAAATCGGCTTGATCGAAATTGCGGCGTCTTCTCGAATTTTGCCACCGGACATGGCGATAATCTGCTTTGCTTCTTCCGAGTGAACGTCGTATTCGACGCCCGCATACAGGTCTTCGGTGTTCTCGCGCACCACGATCAAGTCAACGTCCTGATACTTCGAGCGAATACCGGGATAGTACTTGCAGGGGCGAATACAGGCGTAAAGATCGAGTTCTTTGCGGAGGGCGACATTGACCGAGCGAAAGCCTGTGCCAATCGGCGTTGTGATCGGGCCCTTGAGCGCGACTTTGTTTTTACGGATGGAATCCAGCACGTTCTGGGGAAGAGGAGTACCGGCGGTTTCCATAATGTCTACCCCTGCCTCTACCACGTCCCAGTTAAACCCGACTCCGGTTGCATCCAATACGCGACGGGCGGCTTCGACAAGTTCGGGCCCCGTTCCATCTCCACGAATCAGCGTTACGTTATGTGCCAACTTCGGCTCTCCTTATATGCGACGATGCCGCGTCCTTTTCCGTTTCGGAGAAAAAGAGGTGACATTCTAAAATTTGGTCATTAAGACGGAGTCAGTATACCCGCTCCTCTCCAGAGGACGACATTCGATTTCGATAACGTTGCTTCTGAAGTGGCTCTGCCTTTCGTTCGGGCGGAAGCACAAAAATCCTGAGAACACTCTCACACTCCAAAATATCTGGAAAAGAAAGGAAACGCACAGGTTGTCGCGAATAGTAGGGGGAACGCATTTCTCAATGATGGGAGGAGTGCAAACGGTTTCATCTCTCCGCCCGTCCGGTTACACTCACGAGGAAATCACTATGAACTGTCCGCATTGTCAACGCCCGATCACCGATCCCAGTGCCGCCGTCTGCCCTTCTTGCCGCAAGCCTCTCAAGGTTGCGCCCTTCGGTGCAAATCCTTTTCCACAGCCTACTCAGGCAATGCCCACGCAAATGATGCCTACTCAGGCAATGCCCGCTCAACCGCAGACGGTCACGCGCATGAGCCTGAGTGGAGAATTGATCGAGGAGGAAGTACGTGTTGCTCCCACCACTCCCCTTGCCTCACTTGGACGCTCGGAAACGCCTACATTCGACCCGGAAATTGATTACGCCGCTCAGGAAAAAGAGCAAAAAGTCTTGAAGTCCTTGAAAATCTGCGGGGGAATCATGGGGGTATTGCTCTTGTTTGGCACCATCAAAATGGTCATGGGGTATGCCGCCCAGCAACAACGATTCGAGCGAAGTGTCACCGTAGATCGCTCCTCCCCGGAAAGCGTGACGAAAGAAATTTTCGTTTCCTTCAAGGACGGCTCGGCGGTTCGACTTTATAAGGTCATGCAGTTTCTCGGCGACACGCATATGCTGGCGGAAGCGGCAATCGAGTTCAACAAAGGCTATTTCGAGCCGGAGGGCGAGTATGAGGAGTATCGTACCCTGGCGAAAAATATGACGAACCTGAAACTCGGTGCCGCACAAAAACATGGTTCTCTGGCGGATATTCCCCTGACCGCTACGATTACGGAGGACGGCAAAAAGCGAACGATTCGCGGCGTGGCTCATCTCATCCAGGGACCCGACGACTCGAAGTGGCGGTTTAACGCAAATACTGCCCGCGTCGGCAATCCGGGAACGGAAGAGCATCAAATCGTGCGTAATCTTTTTAACGATCTCCTCGGAATCAAAAAGAAGCTGTAGAATAAGACTGGGGCTAACCCCGCCTCAACCCATTCCAATTTGCTAACAGGTGCGAAAAGCAAACCCCCTCCAAGTAGATTGCAAAATTGGAATGGGTTTGCTTCGGCTTAAACTGCGGTTGCTGCAAAGGTGGCAAGCGGAATAAATTCGGCGTCGGGCGGGGCTTCGAGCGGTCCGAAGTGCGCTCCGCCCGCCTCGCCAATCGCGCCGTCACTTGTGGGTTCAAGCAAATGCACCGGGACAATCGTGCGGATCAGGTGAGAGCCGCCCGTGAATTGAACCCGAATGTAGTTGGAGGTGTAACCGGACAACAGCCCCATTTTCGGTGTGAGTTGAGAATCAATTTGAGGGTGCGTGTCGTTTCCGGTTTCGCCTTCTCCACCTTCTTCGTCCTTTCTGCCCTCTTTTCCCTCCACCATGACCTCGAAAACACGCCCCATGTTTCTCTGAATAAAGCGGGCTTGAGTCACTTTACACGCGGCGGAAAGTTCCTTGCTTCGGGCTTCCTTCTCCTCTTCACTGACCTGATCTTTGCGTTCGGCGGCGGGTGTGCCGGGACGAGGTGAGTAGCGGAACAGGTGCGCCCGTGCAAACCCTACTTCTTGCACGACTTCGAGCGTTTGCTCGAAGGCGGCGCGGTCTTCGCCGGGAAAGCCTACCATGATGTCGGCGGTAATCGCAAGGTCGGGGATACGGGCATAGGCGGTGGCGCATCGTTCGAGATAGAATGCCTGATCGTAAGGGCGATTCATTCCGGCGAGAACCCCGGTGTCTCCACTTTGCAACGGGATATGCAGGTGGCGGCAGAGTTTGGGTTCCTGTGCAAAGGCGTCCAGCAGGCGATCCGTCACCTGAGTTGGCTCGATAGAGGAAAGGCGGACGCGCTCGATTCCCTCTACTTTTGCGAGAGCGAGAAGGACATCGGCGAGGTCGGTTTGCATCGAGTTCGCTCTTGACGGGTTGTCGAGAGAGAGTAGGCGGGGCATCATGTTGCCGGGTGTCGGCACAAAATTGTCCTGCCCGTAGGCTCCCACCAGCACCCCCGTGATCACGAGTTCCCGGTAGCCCTGCAAAACGTGCTTGCGTGCCTCCTCCAAAAGTTCTTCTAAGGGGCGAGACAGCATCGTTTTGCGCGTGTAGGGGATCGAGCAAAACGAACAGAAGACGTTGCAACCGTCCTGCACCTTGATCGTGGCGCGGTTTCTGCGATAAAAAGGCTTGTCCGTGACGGAGCGGGGTTGCGTGTCGAGTTCATGCGTGAGATGTGGAAACTCCGTCAGGACTTCGCTGAGGGTTTGCAACTTCTTCGCATTGGGGACGATGAGGCTGGCTTCCTCGACGGTTTCCCCTTTGATCTTGGTCATTTCTCCATAGCACCCGGTCATCACAACAATCGCTTCGGGGTTTTGTCGGGCGATTTTGCGAACCATTTGCCGTGATTTGCGCTCGGCGGCAACGGTGACGGAACAGGTGTTGATGACATAGACATCGGCAGTGGAAGTGAACTCGGCAATGGTGAAACCACGCTCCTCGAAATCATCGAGAATGCGCTGTGTTTCGTACTGGTTGACTTTGCAACCCAATGTGGTGAAGGCGGCGGTTGGCACGGGTTTTCCCTCTTATAATGGCGAACGAATTAAATTGAATTAAGGCTTGATTTCACACGGGGTTATTGTACCCTAACGTCAAGTGGTGCGTTCGTCTCCTCTTAAAGCCATCCTCTTCCTCTGCCCTTCAAGAGTCCCTGCGACACACAAGGGGAGGGGAAAGACCCGCTATGGGTAGTGGCGCACGACGGTAGAAAACGGGTTCAGGTTCAGGGGAGGCAGACGGGAGCATGACGGGAGATAGTGGGAGGGCAGACGGGCGGCACAAAATCACTATGGGTAGCGAACGGGATGGCTCTCATTTAGGGGGTCAATAAGGTGCAAAACGCCCGTGCCTCAATGAAGAGGCACGAGCGTTTTTTTGTTTGAGAAAAAGAGAGAGGCTTACGGGGAAGCGTCTTTTTCTTTTTGACCTTGTTCTTTTTGTTGAGAAGCCGCAAGCTCCCGTTGCGCTTGGAGGTCGTATTTCAGGACTTCTTGAAATTTGCGCTCAGCAAGAGGTCTCATCAATTCTAGCGTCGCTCTGCTGGAGATCCGAAAGAGTTGCTCCCCCACCTCCGTAAACTCTTCCAGAGAAGCACGATCCGTGATCTTTGCCCACAGGTCAAGCGCGATTTCCTCCGGCACATCGAACAGCGTCTGAATAGCGGTCTTCTGTTCGTCGAATTGAGAACTCAAGGCGCGTTTGTAACTTTGCTCGGCAATCTCCCGGAGGCGTTTGCGGGAAAAGTCTTTGACCTTCACTTTGATCGGCTTCGAGGAAATGTGCACCGTATCCCAGAGAATGGGCGTCCCGTAATCCTCGGAGGTTTCGGTCAAGAGTGTTCCCGTCATCGCCACGGTCAGTACCCCCGTGTTTTTGAGTTCGTAGTCCTGGCTCAGCACGACTTCTCCCTTCACCGTCATGTCCGGGGCAAGCGTGTAAATAGCAGTGGTACCTCCCCCAATATACACCGTTTCGGGAAGGCGGACCACTCGTTTTTTGAGCATGAACGTCGGGCTTCCCGACACCGAAACTTGCCACCAACCTTTACGTAGAGGAATCGC
>JACMPS010000436.1 GCA_014377395.1 Chthonomonadaceae bacterium | reverse complement strand
TCATTAGCATCTCTCTGCCGAGCGTAATAGAAGAAAAAGCCGTGCACTAACCCCCTCCTAACCTCCTCCTTGCATAAGGGGGAGGAACAAAAGGCAAAAAGTACAGACAGGGGTATCCTCATTGTCCGAATTTGTGATACAATGAACCCCGCTTTATCCACAGACGGGCTTTCACCTCTGCACAGCCACCCCTTGTGCAGTGCTGGCAATTGATGCAACGTCATGCACTGATCTTGAAAAGGGATCAGGCTTCTCTGGTGTTGCCTGTCCGACCGAAATTACTGATAAAAAGTTTATTACAGAGATAAGAGAAAGAAGAGAGGCACCCGCCGTGAAAGTCAATCCCGGACAACTCCCCCCCGCGCATGGAATGTACGATCCTCAGTTTGAGCATGACGCCTGTGGCGTCGGTTTTGTTGCCTCGATCAAAGGCGACAAAACACATCAGATCGTCATTGATGGCTTGCGGGTACTGGCAAATCTGGCACATCGTGGGGCGACGGGTTCCGATCCTGACACGGGAGACGGTGCCGGGATTCTGACTCAGATTCCTCATCACTTTTTTCAGGAAGCCCTTGCGCTCGAAACCGGAATCAAGCTCCCTGAGCCAGGATTTTACGGTGTGGGAATGTTGTTTTTACCCCAAAACGAAGTCGAGCGCGAAGCCTACGAACTCGTGATTGCAAAGGTCGTAGAGGCGGAGGGGCAAACCGTTTTGACGTGGCGCAACGTGCCTGTGGAAAGTGAGCGTATCGGCGAGTTGGCGCAAAGTGTCGAGCCTGTCATTCGGCAGGTCTTTATCGGGCGTGGTGAGAACTGCCCTGACGCGCAAGCCTTCGAGCGCAAACTTTATATCATTCGTCGCTTGATTCAGAACGAAGTCGTGCAACTTAAAATGGCGCAGGAAGGCTATTTCTACGTCAACTCTCTCTCGTGTCGCACCGTTATTTACAAGGGATTGTTGATGGCGCATCAGATTGCCGCCTACTACACCGACCTGCGCGATCCCCGCTTTCTCTCCGCGCTTGCACTGGTGCATCAGCGATTCTCCACCAATACGTTTCCGACCTGGGATCTCGCGCATCCTTTCCGATTTCTCGCGCACAACGGCGAAATCAACACGCTCCGGGGAAACCGGAACTGGATGCGGGCGCGTGAAAAAGGAATGACCTCCGGAATTTTCGGAGAGGATTTGCCGAAACTTTTTCCTCTTGTCAACAAGTCCGGTTCTGACTCGGCGGCTCTCGATAATGCCGTCGAACTGATCTATCTCGGCGGGCGTTCCCTCGCGCATACCATGATGATGTTGATCCCTGAAGCGTGGGGCGGCGACCCGAATATGTCCGATGAAAAACGGGCTTTTTACGAGTATCACGCCTGCCTGATGGAACCCTGGGATGGGCCCGCCGCCGTTGCCTTCACCGATGGAATTCAGATTGGGGCGGTGTTGGATCGAAACGGTTTGCGCCCTGCCCGCTACCTCATCACCGATGAAGACATCGTGATTCTGGCTTCTGAAACGGGCGTGATTGATGTTCCCGAAGAGCGAATGAGGCAAAAAGGACGACTGCAACCCGGCAAAATGTTTTTGATTGATACGGAGCAGGGGCGCATCATTTCCGACGAGGAAATCAAGTCCGAAATCTGTACGCAACAACCTTACGCCGAGTGGCTTGCACAAAACCGAATTAACCTGAAAGATGTTGCGGAAGTACATGGCGATGAATCGATTCCTCAGCCCTGGCACGATTCGCTTTTGACGCGACAGCAACTGTTCGGCTACACGCTCGAAGACCTGCGCTTTATTCTGATGCCGATGGCAAACAAAGGCGAGCAACCGCTCGGTTCGATGGGAACGGACACGCCCCTCGCCGCCCTCTCCAATCGTCCGCAACTGCTTTACAATTATTTCAAGCAATTGTTTGCACAGGTCACGAATCCGCCGATTGACCCAATTCGGGAAGAACTCGTGATGTCGCTTACCGATTATATCGGGCGTGACGGCAACCTGCTCGATGAAACCCCGACACACTGCCGCCAGTTGCGCCTTGACTCGCCGATCTTGACCAACAAAGATTTGGAAAAGGTTCGGCATTTTGACCGTGAAGGTTTAAAGGCGAAAACGCTTTCGATGACGTTTCCTCTCGACAAAGAGAAAACCGAGCAGAACGCGCTTGAGATTGCCGTTAAGTCGCTCTGTGAAGAGGCGAGTGCCGCGATTCGAGACGGCTATTGCTTTTTGATTCTCTCGGACAGAGCGGCGAATGAGCAAATGGCTCCGATCCCTGCACTTCTGGCGACCTCAGCAATTCATCATCACCTTGTGCGGGAAGGCAGTCGAACGCAAGTCGGGCTTGTCGTCGAAACCGGAGAAGCCCGCGAAGTGATGCACTTTGCGCTTTTGATTGGATACGGAGCCAGTGCGATCAACCCCTATCTTGCCTTTGAGACCTTGCGCGATGCGATTGCTCAAGGCGATCTGCCGGACGATCTCACCCCGGACAAAGCCGAGTATCAATTTATCAAAGCCATTTCCAAAGGCTTACTGAAAACCTTTGCGAAAATGGGAATCTCCACTCTGCAATCGTATCGGGGCGCACAGATTTTCGAGGCGATTGGACTTGGCAAGGAACTAATTAAAACCTACTTCACCGGAACCCCCTCTCGATTGAGTGGCATCGGACTGGAAGAGATTCAAGAGGAAGCACTCGCCCGACATCGTTTTGCCTTTCCCGACACCGAAGTAGAGAGCAATCTCGACCTTGAAGTGGGCGGGCAGTATCAGTGGCGGCGTGGCGGGGAACATCACCTCTATAATCCCGACACGGTGGCGGCACTCCAACAAGCAGTCAGAAGCGGAAGTTTTAAGACGTTCGGGCAATTCACCCGGCACGCAAACGACACAAGCCGAAGCCTCAGTACCCTGCGAGGATTGATGAAATTCAAACCCGGTGTCCCGGTTCCCCTTGAAGAAGTCGAGACCGCCGAAAACATCGTCAAGCGGTTTGCAACGGGGGCAATGTCGCTGGGTTCGATCAGCCGCGAGGCACATGAGACGCTGGCAATCGCCATGAACCGTCTCGGTGGCAAGTCCAACACGGGTGAGGGTGGCGAAGACCCCGTGCGCTATGACCGGATGCCGAACGGAGACAGCCGCCGGAGTGCGATCAAGCAGATCGCTTCGGCACGTTTCGGGGTAACGACGCACTACCTCGTGAACGCCGATGAACTCCAGATCAAGATGGCGCAGGGTGCAAAACCCGGCGAAGGCGGTGAATTGCCCGGTCACAAAGTGGACAGTTATATCGCAAATGTGCGGCACACAACTCCCGGTGTTACGCTGGTTTCTCCACCGCCGCATCACGATATTTATTCGATTGAAGACCTCGCGCAATTGATTTTTGATCTGAAAAACGTCAATCCGAAAGCGCGTATCTCCGTAAAATTGGTGTCGGAAGTGGGAGTCGGAACGGTTGCGGCAGGTGTCTCGAAAGCCCATGCGGACCATATTTTGATCAGCGGACACGATGGCGGGACAGGTGCCTCCCCCCTCTCCTCGATCAAACACGCCGGGATTCCCTGGGAGATGGGGCTTGCCGAAACGCAACAGACTCTTGTGAAAAACGACCTGCGTGGACGAGTGACAATCCAGACCGATGGGCAACTTAAAACCGGGCGTGACGTAGCGATTGCGGCTTTGCTCGGTGCGGAGGAGTTCGGGTTTGCAACGGCTCCTCTTGTGGCGATGGGTTGCATTATGATGCGCGTATGTCATCTCGGAACTTGCCCTGTCGGAATTGCCACGCAAGACCCGATTTTGCGCGAACGGTTTGCGGGACAACCGGAACACGTCGTCAATTTCTTTTTCTTTATTGCGGAAGAGTTGCGGCAGATTATGGCGGAACTCGGTTTCCGCACGATCTCTGAAATGGTAGGACGCACGGATCGCCTTGAACCGAGAGCGGCGATAGATCACTGGAAAGCAAAAGGACTCGATCTCACGCCGCTTCTCACCGAACTCGATGTGCCGGAAGAATACTCGCGAAGTCATTGCCGATCTCAGGATCACGGACTCGATACCGCGATTGATTATCACCTGATCGGGTTGGCGAAAGATGCTCTTGACGAAGGCAAAAAAGTGACGCTGAGGCTTCCAATATACAACCGAAACCGCACCGTAGGAACGATGCTTTCCGGGCGCATTGCGATGAAGTACGGCGCGGACGGCTTGCCCGACAATACGATTCGCCTGAAATTCAAGGGCGCGGCAGGGCAATCCTTCGGGGCTTTCCTTGCGAATGGTGTCACGATGAAACTGGAAGGCGACGCCAACGATTATCTCGGTAAGGGAATGTCGGGGGGGCGTATCGTGGTTTATCCGCCGCGCAAAGCCCCCTTTGATCCTGCGGAAAACATTATCGCCGGGAACACGCTTCTCTATGGCGCGACAGGTGGGGAAGTGTTTTTGCGGGGCGTTGTCGGAGAGCGATTCGCTGTCCGAAACTCCGGTGCAAAAGCCGTTGTCGAAGGCACAGGAGATCACGGTTGCGAGTACATGACAGGCGGTGTTGTCGTCGTACTTGGCAAAACCGGGCGCAACTTCGCAGCGGGAATGAGCGGTGGCGTCGCTTATGTGTGGAACCCGGATGGCGATTTCGAAACACGATTTAATGACAATCATGGTTTGTGCCTTCTGGAATCGGTGACGGACGAGATTGACATTGAGGAGTTGAAATGGCTGATCGAGCGGCACGTGCGTTATACGCGCTCGGATCGGGGGGCATGGATTCTGCAAAACTGGGAGGATACCCTGCCGCAGTTCGTGAAAGTGGTTTCGCTGGAATACCGTCGCGCACAGGCGGAACTCGCGGTGGCAGTGGCAGTGTAGAGGGGCAATCATGGAAAAAACAGTGACGATTTTACATTCTTTCGAGGAGGCAGAAGAGGCACCCCGTAACTACTATCGAAGTCTGACTCCGTTAGAACGCCTCCAGATTTTACTGGAACTCAATCGACGTTGGAGAGAGGGAATCGATGCTGACCTCTCCACGAGACATGAGCGAGTTTATCGAATGATTAAACACTGAAACCATGATTCACGATCCTAACCAAAAACCCGATCCGACGGTTTGCCCTCGCCATTTTTGCTTTATGTGGCGGATGGGCAAACTGATAGAGCGAGGTTCACGGGAGCCGCCTACGGTTGGCGAAGGGTGTGCCGATCCCTTTGGAATCTGTACCCGCCTCGATCCCGTGAATGGAGGTTACGATGGGTACGAGGCACACGAACCTAATTTAAGAAAAGCTGATTTGCCCTGGTTTTATTTTTACCTAAAGCCTGAGATATTGGTCTCGAAAATGCGACAACTTTACATTGCTGAGTCGGAAGCATTGTGGGGAAAAGACCATTGGAAACAGAAAGAGGAAGAGTAAAATGGTGATTCATGAAGAAAAAACGGTTACGGTTGATGTGGTAAGTTGCGGGAAAGCCATTTATGAGGAGCGTCTGCGTGATCTGCTAGAGACAGAGGAAAATATCGGTAAAATACTCGTGATTGATACAGCAAGTGGCGATTATGAGATGGATGCCGATCATGTTCAGGCATTTTTCAGGTTATCAAACCGACAAACTCCCGGAAATTTCTTCGGAATGCGAATTGGTTATACAACGCTTGGTGCTTTTAGAGGAGGGAAAATGCAGAGGACACCGCCACGATGATCGGCGTCATAAACGAGCAATTACGTATCATGATCACGCTTGGTATTCGAGAATCGGTTGAACCCTACCTGAATTATGAGTTTGTTCTGGATACCGGTTATACCTACTTTCTGACTTTACCGGGAAATGTGATTCGTCGTCTTGGTCTCCCTTTGATTGATTCAATGGAAATGATTATGGCAAATGGAGAAGCACTTCGTTCGAACATTTATGTGGGTCGTGTCTTCTGGAACGGAGAGGAGAAAATCGTCCCGGTTCTGGAAGCGGAAGGTGACGCTTTACTCGGAATGGAACTGCTTTATGGCAATCGTCTGACGGTGGATATCACCAATGAGGGAACAGCAACGATCAACTCCTTGTAAAGTGTGAGCGAAAGAAAAGACTTCTCAATGACTGAAATTTTAGTGTAGACAGGGACTAGCGAAATCGCACAGAGGGGGGAAGCAATTTACGAGCAACAGTTGCGCTCGCTTCTGGAGACCGAAGAAAACCTCGGCAAATATCTCGTGATTGATACTGATTCAGGCGAATACGAAATGGACACAGACCGAGCCGAGGCAGTACTTCGCCTGAGCCGTCATCATAACCCGGCACACTCCTGACACCTTAAAATCGGATATACCGTCGTCGCTGCGATTGTAGGCAAAATCAAGTGGAACGTAGCATAATGTCATAGCACGAATCTCCATCGAACCTCTCTAAAGCGAATTTAAACTTATGCCGCACTTTCTCACCTACAATAAATCACAAATCATTGAGGGACGTATCTCCCCTGTTCCTGTCCCCGACCTCGCCCGTTTTCTGGCACTTGGCAAGTGGAATCCCTGGTGGGTCTGTCCGGTTTTTGGAACCGAAACAGCACAACTGGATCGTGAGAGCCTTCTCTTTCTGTGGGAAACTACCGATCCGCAAATGCCTTATCGCCTTTATTTGCCCGTGTTCGATGGCGACCTTCACGCAATGCTCGAAGGCGGCAAGAATGGCTTGACCCTCCTCGTGCGCGGTAATCTGGACGCGCACCCAACCGAGACCGCCGACCTTTTAATTTTCCATGAAGGCACAAACCCTTACACGGTGATCGAAGAAGCGATTGCCTTTCTTCAAGAGACGCAACAAACTTTTCGCCTTCGAGAAGAAAAGCGCGTTCCTGATTACGCGGATTTAGTGGGGTGGTGTACGTGGAACGCTTTTTATCAGGACGTGACCGAAGAAAAGGTACTCGCAGGGCTGGACTCGTTTCGAGACGGGGGCTTTGTTCCGCCTCTGCTGATTCTCGATGACGGCTGGCAGGACAGCCGCGACTCGATGTTGCTTTCCTTCGGGGCAAATCCAACGAAGTTTCCGAACGGCATTGCACCACTCATTCAGAAGGCAAAAACCGACTATAGCGTCCGCACTTTCGGCGTGTGGCACACCCTGCAAGGTTACTGGAACGGCATTGATCCTGACGGCGAACTTGCGAAAACTTACACTCTCCATGCTTCTAGCGGAAACGCGAATACGTTTGGCGGGCCCTTTGTGCCGCGTGTCCGTTCGCTTGTCGTTCCTGAACAGAGTGCGCGATTTTTTCAGGAGTATTACGACATTCTCCGCAAGCAGGGCGTGGACATGACAAAAGTGGACAATCAGTCTTCGCTCAACCTGTTCACCGATGGCACCGACTTAGGGCTGATCTCGACGATGAAGGCTTACCAATACGCGATTCAAGGGGCGGCGCATACCCATTTGGACGGGAATATGTTGCACTGTATGTGTAACACGGTTGAGACGGCTTATCACACTCTTTCTACTCCGATGTGGCGCAATTCAGAAGATTATTTCCCCGACAAGCCCGGATTTTATGCACGACACGTTCACATGAACGCCCTTTCCAGCGTTTGGAGTCGCACCTTTGCGGTGGGCGATTGGGATATGTTCCAGTCGCACGACAAACACGCGGAGTTTCAGGCACACGCCCGCGCCGTTTCCGGCTCTCCCGTTTATTTAAGCGACAAGGCGGATGCCCTCCACGATTTCGAGCTGATCGCCCGCCTTTCCACTTCGGACGGAAGAGCCTTGCGCCTTCCCCACCCTTCCTCAGTGGCTCTCGATTGCCTTTTCGTGGACTGTCTCAAAGAACCGATACTCCTCAAAGTGACGAACACAATTCATGATTACGGCGTGATCGGCGTTTTTCACTGTGTTTTACCTTCTGAGAATGAGGAAGGCGAGATCGTCCCGGAGATTTCGGAGAGGGTTTCCCCTGAACAGATTCCGGGGTTCGTGGTGAGTGACGAATACGTTTCCTGGAATTCCAGAAGCGGCGAAACGACGTTTCTCTCAGGTGAGGAAAAAGTCCCGGTGAGTCTACAGGCGGAAACTTCTACCGTGCTGACCTTTTCTCCGCTCCACCACGAGACCGCGATTCTCGGATTGACGAATAAATACTGTCCGCCCGCCGCGATTGTGAAATACGTGTGGCAAGACCCGACCCATGCGGAAATCATTCTCAAGGACGGCGGAACTCTCATGATCTACAGCAAAGTCGCTCTTCTTCGTGTGGATTTCGAGGACAGCGTGTTACCCTTTTCGCAGGGCGACAAACCGGAAATTTCGATCATTGAAGTGCCGATACGCGGGGCGGAAGTGCGGGTTCTCCTGAAAATGGGAAAGCGTGTATAATGGAGAAGTAGCCGTTACAATGAGGCTTAATCAAGAGGATATCGCCATGCAAACTACCGACAGACAGAAGAGCGACACGATTACACGAGGAGAGGCGATCTACGAAACTCAACGTCGTGCCACTCTCGACACACCAGAAAACAACAACAAGATTCTTGTCATTGATGTCGAGAGCGGCGACTACGAGATTGCGGAAGATCACTTGACCGCCTCAAATTGTCTCCGATCCAGACGTCCCCACTCAAAACGCTTTGAAATGCGATTCGGTTATGCAAGCGTTTACAAAACTGGCGTTTACAAAATCGAGGGTTTCAAACTGCCATGATGACCGGCACTGTCGCTTCGAGGTTAGACCCTGCGATTCAATGTTTTTCGCAAAACGCTAAAGGCGAATCAGTCCCGGTCAATTTTCTTATCAATACAGGCTTTAATGGTTATCTTGCCCTTCCCCCTTTATGGATTCAGCGTCTTTCTCTCGTCGCAGAGGAGGAAAAAGGTACGCTTACTCTTGCAGATGCGAGCACGGTTCCTTCTGTATTCTATCGTGGTCTGATTTTGTGGGAAGAGAAAGAGCGTGAAGTGATTGTGCTGGAACTTGACGGTGATCCCCTGATTGGCATGGCTCTTCCCTATGCCTTCCGACTTATTATTGATTTTGAGAATGGCGGCAACGTGATGCTTGAGAGAATTGCCTCTTTGATCGGAGCCTGAAATGTCGCAACCTGTTGGAAAAATCTTGTGGGCAATGGGAAGCATCATCCTTGCAACGGGGCTACTTTCAGGTGCCTCCACTCCGCGCCAAACCTCCTCCGCACTCTCACAGAAAAGCCCCGCGCTACCTCTGGATTTGCCCTCCGGTATGCGCGTCTTCCCAAAAGACAATGCCTGGAACGAGGATATTTCCCGTCTTCCTATTGACCCGAAATCCGCTGAATTGATCGCCCAAATTGGAGCGAGCAAGCCCCTTTATCCTGATTTCGGCGGCGTGTGGGAAGGCGCACCTGCTGGGATTCCTTTTGTGGTGGTGTCGGGCAAAACCGCTCGGCAACCCGTCACATTCGATTATGCCGACGAATCCGATGCAGGTCCCTACCCTATTCCAGGGAACCCGATCATTGAAGGAAATGGAAATCCGAACGGCGACAGACATCTGCTGATGGTGGACAGAGACAATCGGCGGCTTTACGAATTGTTCGCCTTACGCAAAGAGGGCAATCGGTGGCACGCAGGTTCCGGTGCGATTTTCGATCTTAATTCCAACGCACTTCGTCCGCCCGGTTGGACAAGCGCAGATGCGGCGGGTCTTCCGATTTTCCCCGGTCTTGTGCGCTACGACGAAGCCGTAATCAAAGGGGAAATAGATCATGCGTTCCGTTTCACCGTTCGCAAGACTCGAAAAGCGTATGTCTTTCCGGCGCGACACTGGGCAAGCCACACCCTCGATCCTGCGTTGCCTCCGATGGGCATGAGGGTACGCTTGAAAGCGGGTGTTGACCTCACAAAATATCCCAGGACGGCGCAAGTCATCTTAAAGGCACTTAAAAAATATGGAATGTTACTGGCGGATAACGGCTCGGATCTGTTTGTGAGCGGAGCCACCGATAGCCGTTGGAAGACCTCGGAACTGGAACCTCTTAAGCGCATCAAGGGAAGCGATTTCGAGGTGGTTTTGATGAAAAATATTATCGTTTCGGATAGATAAAAAGGAGGGAAGCATGGAAAATATGGCGAACGAAAACGCGGAAAAAGAAGCCCTCTCCCTCGCGCAAACGCCAATCGTGGGCGTCATTATGGGGTCGAAGTCGGATTGGGAGACGATGCGTCATGCCGTCGAGAAACTGCAAGCCCTCAGTATTCCGCATGAGGTGAAAGTCGTGTCGGCGCACCGCACTCCCGATCTTCTTTTCGAGTACGCCGCAAAAGCCGAAGCGCGAGGTTTGGAAGTGATCATTGCCGGGGCGGGTGGCGCGGCGCATTTGCCGGGAATGTGCGCCGCGAAAACGATTTTGCCCGTGTTGGGCGTTCCCGTTGAATCGAAGGCGATGCAGGGGCTGGACTCGCTGTTGTCGATTGTGCAGATGCCGGGGGGGATTCCGGTTGCCACGCTTGCGATTGGCAAGGCAGGGGCAACCAATGCGGCTCTTTTTTCCGCCGCCATTCTCGCCAACAAGTATCCAAGAATCAAAGCCGCTCTCAGAAAGTTTCGGGAAGAACAAACGCAAACCGTCCTTGATCACCCCGATCCGCAGGAGACCATTTAAGCCATGAAAATCGGTGTTTTAGGGGCGGGACAGTTGGGGCGGATGCTTGCGCTCGCGGGTGTGCCACTGGGGTTGCAGTTTCGATTTTATGACCCTGCACCGGACAGTCCCGCCTCCGAAATCGCCGAGCAGGTTGTCGCAAATTATAACGATTGGGACGCCCTCACCCGTTTCGCCGAAGGTCTTGACGTGATTACCTACGAGTTTGAGAATATCCCGGTGGAAACCGTTACCTTTTTGGAGCAGTTTGCATCCATGTTTCCACCGTTAGACGCCCTTCGCGCCTCACAGGATAGACTCACCGAAAAGCGTACTCTCCTCACACTTGGTATTCCGACTCCCCACTTTGATGCCGTCGAGAGTTGGACGGAGTTGGAAGAAACCGCTCTGCGAATCGGATTGCCCGCCGTACTGAAAACGCGACGCTTCGGCTACGACGGCAAGGGGCAAGCCGTCCTGAGAACGCAGGAAGATTTGCAGGGGGCATGGCAAACTCTTGGAGGTTCACCGCTCATTTTGGAGGGGTTTATTTCGTTCGAGCGCGAGTTGTCCCTGATCGGGGTGCGGGGGAGAGACAGCGACACCCGCTTTTATCCGCTTGTGGAAAATCATCATCGTGAGGGAATTTTACGGCTTACCGTTGCTCCTGCCCCCAACGTCACTGCCGAACTGCAAACGCAAGCGGAAAGACACCTCAATACGCTAATGCAAACTCTAAATTATGTGGGGGTACTGACCCTTGAATTTTTCGAGCAGAACGGGAGATTGATCGCAAACGAAATGGCTCCGCGTGTTCATAATTCCGGGCATTGGACGATTGAGGGAGCCGAGACAAGCCAGTTCGAGAACCACCTGCGGGCAATCGGCGGCTTTCCTCTCGGTTCGATCCGCCCACGCAACGCGAGTCTGATGTATAATTGTATCGGAGAAATGCCCGAACGAGACGTTGTGCTTGCCGTCCCCGGAGCGCACCTGCACGATTACGGAAAATTGCCCCGCCCGAAACGAAAAGTGGGACACCTCACCCTGTGCGGTTTTCCCGAAGAACTGGAAAGACACCGAACGACCGTCGAGGAACTTATCACATGACGATTGCACCCTCAAAACTTTTAACTTATGAAGACTATCTTGCGGAAGACGATGACAATCGGCGATACGATATTCTCGACGGAGTACGCTACTACATGGGTCCCACTCGCCAACACCAGGAGATTCTCCTCAACGTCGCTGAAAATTTTCGGTTTTTCCAAAAAAAATTCCGCCAGGGAAGAACTATTATTTCTCCCTGTGACATCTTAATTTCGTATGCGCCTCTCAGAACACGCCAACCCGATGTTTTCTTTATTTCATGCGAACAACTCGCAAAAAATGGACAGGCGACTGATCCTACGCCCCTTTTTGTTGCCCCGGAACTCGTCGTTGAAATTCTTTCGCCGAGCGACACGAAACGTGTGCTTCATGACAAATTGGACGATTATGCAAAGGTAGGGGTGCGCGAGGCATGGATTATAGATCAGGATTTACAGAATATCGAAGTGTTGCGCTTTACGCCGGACGGCATCGAGACCGCCGCCATTTACGGTAGCGACGAGACGGCGATTTCCCTTACGTTCCCCGACCTGAGCGTTGCCGTTGCCGACATCTTCGCTACTTAGTCACGCTCCAAATTAAAAAATTAACAAAACAGAGGTATTAAAATTATGGCAGACCCAAAAGGCTTTCTAAAATTCAGACGAGATGATTTCCCCCGTCGCTCGATTGAAGAGCGCAAAAAGGATTGGACAGAGGTTTACGTCACCTACGCCGAAGACAAACTCAAGCAGCAGGCGTCCCGGTGCATGGATTGCGGGATTCCATTTTGTCATAGTGGTTGTCCGCTCGGTAACTTGATTCCGGATTGGAATGATCTCGTTTATCGGGGGCGTTGGAAAGAGGCGTTGGCGGAACTCCATGCCACCAATAATTTCCCGGAGTTTACGGGAAAACTCTGCCCTGCTCCCTGTGAGGCGTCTTGCGTTCTTGGCATCAATCAAGAACCCGTGACGATCAAAAAAGTCGAAGAAAGCATTGCCATGAAGGGGTGGGAAGAAAACTGGATTGTCCCCGAACCCCCGGCAGAACTGACCGAAAAAACCGTTGCCGTTGTAGGAAGTGGACCCGCCGGACTTGCCGCCGCGCAACAACTCGCACGCGCCGGACATTCCGTAACGGTGTTTGAGCGTGAGGATAAACCCGGTGGATTGATGCGCTACGGAATCCCCGACTTCAAGATGGAAAAGTGGATTCTGGATCGCCGCATTATTCAGATGGAGGGCGAGGGCGTTGTCTTTAAGTGCAATGTCAGTGTTGGTGACGACATCACCGGGGAAGAACTTCTCGCGCAATTCGATGCTGTTGTGCTGGCGGGTGGCTCCACAATTCCCCGTGATTTGCAGGTTCCCGGTCGCGAACTCAGGGGCGTCTATGCGGCAATGGAATTTTTGCCGCAACAGAACAAAAAGGTGTCTGGGGTCTGGTCAGAGCAAAAAGAGCATCTGACGGCGGAAGGCAAAAAAGTCGTCATTCTTGGTGGAGGCGACACGGGAGCCGACTGCCTCGGAACAGTCATTCGGCAGGGCGCAACGGAGGTGTACCAATTTGAGTTGATGCCGAAGCCACCAACAAGCCGCGACGAAACGATGCCCTGGCCCAACTATCCGATGATCTACCGGGTGACTTCCGCTCACGAAGAAGGCGGGAATCGTGAGTACAGCGTTCTTACGAAATCACTCACCGGAGAAGACGGCGTTCTTAAAAATCTTCATGCCGTCCGTCTTGAATGGACTTCCCCCGATGCCGAAGGTCGCCGAAAAATGGAGGAGGTTCCCGGTTCCGAATTTACGTTGGAAGCCGATCTTGTGTTACTGGCAATGGGATTTTTGCACCCTCAAAAAACGGGCTTGCTGGAGCAACTCGATGTGGAATTGGACGCACGGGGGAACGTACAGGCAGGAACGGACTATAGAACAACCCAAGACAAAGTCTTCGCCTGTGGAGATATGAGAAGAGGTCAATCTCTCATCGTATGGGCGATCTCAGAGGGACGCGAAGCCGCCCGTAACGTCGATGCGTTTCTTATGGGAAGCAGTCAATTGCCACTTGTCGGTGCAAACCGCCCAACGGAACTCAGCCTCGTTTAGTTTCCGAAACTACGAGTACTGCCCTGCAACCGAGCATACCCCAGAGCCTCCCGCCGTCTCACGGTAGGGGGCTTGTTGGCGTTAACCTCACCTATTTCGCTTTGTCCCTGCGGGGCTATGGGAGACGACTTTGTGAATACCTGTGGAAAACTAACCTCGAAAATTCCGCTCCCGACGTCAATTCGAGAAAGTCCCTGCAAATCGTGCTTAACCAATGTTTCTACAATTTGCTTTGACAAATCATCCAGCGAAGAAAACACGCCGCCGTGTATCCCGGAAGATAGGTCAAGCGTCATCGTAATTCGATTTTCGCTCATATCTAACGTTGCACAGATATCGTGCAGAAAGCGGCGTTTCGCGTCAAGCAAGACCTCATTTGTGACAAGGGCAAGCGCGGTTGCTTGCTTCTGAGTCAGGAAAATAGGTTCGAGGGGTGTTTCTGGAACGCTGACCTGTGGGTAGTGAATCGCAATAATGCGATTAACTAAGCCAATCGCATTTACGCGATCCGATCTTTGTTGGCATGAAATATCCTGCGCCGACGACACGGCACGAACACGATAGGCAATGTTCCGTGAGGCACTTTCCGTACCGCGTAAAGAAGCCTCGACTCCTTGCAACTCGACAAGGGAACTGACGACCTGCAAATTGTTGCGTACTCGATGTTGCAATTCAAGAATGGCGGAGTCAAGGTTTTGCTGTGTGTTCACTTCCTTACGTTTCAGCACATGATAGCGCTTTGTTTTCCATGCAATGTAAAAACTCAGCGAAAGACAGAACAGCAGTAGAAAATTGGTCATCGTAAAGAGTGTTTCCATTTTGTCACCTGAGCAAAACTAAACCGGGTTTAATCTTACATTCCCCTAATTTTTAGCCAAAGTCACGATTTCGCAAAATGGACGCATTAAAGAAGAGGAAGGTTCCGCAACTCTTTCTCAGCTTTTACAAAGGGAAATCAACCCCCTACGCTAGAGGCACAGAGGTACAGAGAAGAAAAGATGAAGAAGATTTTTATCCACAGATTAACACAAAGAACACAGATTAAAAGAAAAGGGGGAAACAATAGGGAGGGGGAGAAAAGTCATACTTTTCTCCCCCTTGTTCATCGTGTCGTCTATTTGCGTTTCTGACAGAGCGAAAAGCGGACGATCAGACTTTTCTTTACACTTCCATAATCACGGGAATCACGATAGGTCGGCGATTGGTGCGCTTTCGCAGGTAACGCGAAACCGTGTCCTGAACCGCCAATCGAGCCGTGTCCCAATCGGAACTTTCGTTTTCACGGAGTTCAGCGAGGGCTTCCACAACTTTTTCCTGCGCCACTTCGAAGATTTCCGCACTGTCTTCCGGCAACAAAAAGCCGCGCGAAAGGATTTCGGGTCCACTGACAATTTCACCATTTGAGCGATCAATACTGACCGTCACAATCACAGTACCGTCAGTGGAGAGGTGTCGGCGGTCACGTAGCACGATGTCACTGACGCCGCCATTGGAAACCCCGTCCACGAACACGCTTCCATGCGGAATAACATCCGAGCCGAGACGCACGCCCTTTTCGTCCATTTCAAGATAACGCCCGGTCTCAAAGGTGAGAATTTGCTCCGGCAAATACCCCATGTCGAGAGCCATGTGCGTGTAAGCCGAATAATGACGCGGTTCCCCGTGATACGGTGCGACGAACTCAGGAGAAACCACATTGATCATCATTTTGAGTTCTTCCTGATAGCCATGCCCCGAAACGTGAACATTTTGCAACGCCTCGTAAACGATTTTCGCACCGATGCGACAAATTCGATTCACCACGCGCCAGACCATGTTCTCGTTGCCGGGAATTGGCGTCGAAGAGAGAATGACCGTGTCGTCTTTGGTGAGTTGGACTTTCGCGTTTTCGTCACGGCTCATGCGGGTCAATCCCGCAAGGGGTTCGCCCTGGCTACCCGTTGTCAGAATTGCAATATCTTTCGGCTGATACTTATAAAGGTCTTCGACTTTGATGCGCTGGTCAGGATCAATTTTGAGGTAGCCGAGATTGAGTGCGGTCTCGATGTTCTGGCTCATCGAGCGCCCAAAGACCGCGACTTTGCGCCCGTGCTTTTTCGCCACATTGAAGACGGTCTGCACACGATGCAAATTGGAACCGAAGGTCGCAACGATCACGCGCCCTTCCGCCTCTCGCATAAACCGATCAAACACAGGAACGAGGGTTCGCTCGGAAGGACTCCAGCCCTTGCGCTCCACGTTCACACTGTCCGAAATCAACAGTTTGACGCCCTCATCTCCCAGTTGCGAAAAGCGCGAAATATCGGTGAGGTGATTGTCAATCGGGGTCTGATCAATCTTGAAGTCGGAGGTATGCACGACTATTCCAACCGGTGTGTGAAAGACAAGGCTGGAGGTGTCGGGCAGGGAATGGGTGACGTGAACCGCCTCCACTTTCATCGCTCCGAAATCGAGCATTGCGTCTTCGGGGTAGGTGAGCAGTTTGGTGGATTGTGCAAGCCCGTGTTCGCCGAGTTTTTCGCGTACCATGCCAATCGTCAGCGGTGTGCCATAAATCGGCAACGCCATTTGTTTCAACACAAACGGAAGTCCGCCAATGTGGTCTTCGTGACCATGAGTCAACAAAATCGCCTTGACTTTTTCCCGGTTGTCGAGAAGATAAGTGATGTCCGGGATGATTAAATCAACGCCCGGTTGTTCCTCATTCGGGAACGCCACTCCCGCGTCAACCACGAGAATCGTATCTTCATACTCAAACGCCAACATATTCTTGCCAATGTCGCCAGAGCCACCCAACGAAATAATCTTTAATTTAGAGGTCAAACCTGTATTCCTTATCACTGTATCGTCACACTCACGCAACACGGTATTATCCACAGATTAACACGGAATAACACAGATTAAAATGCGGGAATCAAAAGCAAATTCCCACTCTTTGTCTGAAATTAAAATCGGTGTTGATCAGTGCTGATCCGTCAATAAAAAGAATTCTCTTTGTGTGGTGAGGTCAACTCTGCGCGAACGGGCGCAGTCCGTAGTCCGAGAGAGCGGCGCGAACTATCGCCGTTTCTTTGTCATTCGCCTCGACAAGCGGGAGGCGCAAGCCACCGACAGAGATTCCCAGTCCATTCAACGCGGCTTTGAGCGGCGCAGGGGAGGGAGTTGTCGGCTGAAAAAGTGCGCGGACAATCGGGAGCATCTTTGCATTAAGCCGAGATGCTTCCGCAAAATCGCCCGCAAAAAATGCGGTGTGCATCGCCTTCATGTCGTCGCCGACAAGGTGAGCGGAAACGCTGATCACGCCGACGCCGCCAACGGAGAGGATCGGCAGGGTCAAGCCGTCATCGCCACTGTAAATCTGAAAATCGGTGGGTTTGCCCGCAAAAATTTCTGCACACTGGATCAGATTTCCGCCTGCTTCTTTGGTGGCAACGACATTGGAAACGTCGTGAGCAAGACGTAAAGTCGTCGTTGTGTCAAGGTTTTGAGCGGTACGTCCGGGAACATTGTATAAAAGGCAGGGCAGGTTAGGCACAGCATCCGCGATTGCCTTAAAGTGACGATAAAGCCCCTCCTGTGAAGGTTTGCTGTAGGGCGGAACCACGAGAAGAGCGGCGTCCAATCCAATTTCAGCCACCTCTCGCGTGAGGGAAACCGAGGCGGCGGTATCATAACTGGATGTCCCCCCGATGACGGCTCCGCGTCCCTTGACGGTTTCCTTGACGAGCCGGAACAGATGCAACTTCTCTTCGTGTGTCAGCGTGGGCGACTCGCCTGTTGTGCCGCACACAATCAAACCGTCGGAGCCATGCGACAGCAAATACTCCACCAACGAAACGACGGCGGCGTCATCTACCGCACCTTCCGGGGTGAAAGGAGTCACCATTGCCGTCAAAACCTGTCCAAATCGAGCCGTCGTCATGCGTTCAATCCTGTCTTTTCATAGCAACTCTCGTCAACCGGAATTCTCTCTACACGGTACACGAGGCATTTTTTAAGCCAGTTTAGTTTACCCTGCTAAGGGGGTGAACGTCAACCGAGCCGGAAAGCAACAAGGGTTAGCCTTACGGTTGCTCCTCCCCCAACTTTCCCAGGGCTTCCTTCGCCGTCTTTCGCACTCGCCCGCTTTCACCCTGAAGTTGTCTTTTCAATGCGCCGACAACCTCTGCCGAACCTTTTCCCAATTTTCCTGATGCCTCTGCCGCCGAAATACCGACAAGGGGGTATTCGTCCTCCAATGCCTTTATCAAAGCTCCTATTACCTGCTCGGAACTCTGTCCTAATTTACCGAGTGCTTCTGCGGCGGTAGCACGTAGCCACAAGTCTTTATCCGTTAGTTTGATTATTATTTCGCCGACAAATTGCGGTGCCTTCCGCCCCAAACAACCCAACGCATACACGGCGAGGCTAGTGTAGGAGGCTTCCTTATCGTCCAGCTTTTC
>JACMPS010000435.1 GCA_014377395.1 Chthonomonadaceae bacterium | reverse complement strand
CGGTGCGAAGGGATTTGATTGTAGGATTCATAGTTTCCTTTTCCTTAAAATCGAGACTGAGGATCGAGCAAAGAAGTTCCGGTTGCGACCCCCGACCCTCTTTCACTTCGTCCCCACTTCATTTTTTCAGTCGGTACAAAAGCGGGTGTAAAGGTCATGCTTAATTTCGATTCGCATCTTAACCCCTTCCACCTACAAAGAATAACGATCCATTTTACCACTCGTGTGTTAAGAAATTGTTAAATCTACGGATTAATTGGAGCCGTTCTCAGTTTCCTTTTCACCTCCTCTTAAAACCCTGCAATCCAGAGACCGCAGTGAGTCAGCAAACCGTAATCACATAATTCTGTCATTAACTTTCCAGTCATTGGTTTTAGTTAGGAATTGCTTCATAAAAAATACGGAAAGCAAGATAAAAGAAATTTAATGTAAAATGAGAATTTATTCAGGAGGAATCGGGTCTTACAATTGAGAACTGTAACGTGAAAGCGGAAGCTATCGGCAATCAAGAAGTCCGCCGCAATGATCTGTCCGCTTGAGAAGAGGGGAAGTACTGAAGAAACGTATCTCGAACGTATTTTGTTACGCTTTGTGTAGAGAGAGCCGGGACAAAGCATGTTTTATTTCCGCATGAAGTGCCAAATGAGTTCTCAACCCGAAAGTTCGGGTTTCGAGAGCAAAGGGAGTTACTGAAAATGTCTCAACTGAATGATCCAAGTCAGCGTTCTGCACGGAATGGCTTCACGCTGATCGAATTGCTTGTTGTTATCGCTATTATCGCTATTCTCGCCGCGATTCTTTTTCCTGTTTTCGCTCAGGCACGCGAAAAGGCACGCGGGGTTTCCTGTCTTTCCAATCTCAAACAAATCGGAACGGGTTTATTGATGTATTCACAGGATTACGACGAAAACATTTGTCCACCGTTTGTAGGAAACACGGGGGCAAATGCAATGACCTGGGATCGCTTAATGCAACCCTACGTCAAAAATCAGCAGATCACGACGTGCCCCAGCGATGCCTATTCGCCAAAAGTTGATGTGAAGAACAATCAAATCGTTGCCGGGGGTTTGTCTCGTTCCTATACGATTCCCTCGCACCTGGGCTGGACATGGTGGGACGGACAGAATAACGGCAACGGAACCGTTTTTGCGGTGCCACTCGCAAAAATGGCGTTTCCCTCGATCACGATTCATCTTTTCGAGCGTGATGGTTGCAATGGAGTCGGGGGTGCCTGGAACTGGTGTTCCGTCAGTGATGGGAGCAATGAGTGGGCGTATCGGCACACAAAACGCGCCAACTTAATGTATGCAGATGGTCACGCGAAAAATTCTTCTCCCGGCGACCCTGCAAAACAAATCTATGCAATTCAACCCGGTTATCGGTGCTGGCCCCACCGTGCACCCGATTCTGCGATTCGCTTTTCCGGCAACTGGCATGATGTCATTCCTGAGCATGACGGGATTGACGCCACCTGTCCCGGCGGAACCGTTGGTGATCCCAATCCACAGCCTTAATCGAAATGAGCGGCTTGAAAAAGAAGCAGGGAAACAGAATCAAGGAATTGAAAGAAGGGAAGTAAAACGACTGTGAAAAAAGAGGTTAATCCCCTTGCGATAGGCGGAATCGTCGCCGTTTTGGTGGTGGCTCTTGTCTTTTTCGGATATCGAGCACTTCAACCCGCGCCCTATCTGCCTTCTCCGGGTTCGGGCACTGCAAGCGGCGGGTCGACATCCGGGGAGGGCAACAAACCGGGTCAACCCTCCGCAGGAAAATCCGGCTCGGCGAACGCCACTTACTATCCGACTGCTCCTCCCGGTTCAACACCGGGCAGACCTCCGGGGAAGTAGTCAACGTTCTGATCTATGCCTGTGCTAAGCCCCTTCGCTAGAGGCGTCCTGCCGAACACAATACGGAGAAGGGGTTGGTAAGATCATCGCCACGCGGTTTGTAGGGGTAACGCTTGCGTTACCCCTTTTTTCACAAAAAGAGAAAGGGGCGGAACTACTTCGCGCCGCGTTCCCGTTGCTCTTCACGCTCACTTTCCCGGAACTTTGAGGCGGCGATATTCCCGCTCCGTTTCGCTTTCACATTGCGCGAGAGTTGGTCGAAGGCAAGCGGTGCGCTGGCGGCGTTTCCCGCAAAAGAAAGCGCGTCCATTCTGTCCATCCCCATTTCCGAAGCGGTGTTCATTGCATCTTGATTTGCACCGAGAAAGACAAACTCCCAGCCGTATTTTTCGCGCTGATGTTGGATCATCGCCGCAATTTTTGGATAGGTGTACTCGTGTGAGGCGTTTTCCATGCCATCAGTGAGAACCACGAAAATGACGCGCTCCGGGCGTTCGGCTTCGGGCAGGTCGGCGAGGTGCTTGCCTGTGCGTTGCATCGTTTCGCCAACGGCATCAAGGAGAGCCGTCGAACCGCGAGGCACAAACGTGCGAACAGTAAGTGGTTCCACCGAGGCGAGCGGCACGACATTTTGCAGGATTTCATACTCATCATCGAACTGAACAAGGGTGAACGTGGCTTCGCTCGCCTCACTTTTCTGGTCAGCGAGAAAACGGTTAAAGCCGTCAATCGTCTCCTGCACAATGACATTCATGGAGCCGGAACGATCCAGCACAAACGAGAGGTGGGTGGTGTTGGGTTTCATGGTGCCTCCTGTGGCAGTTCAGGGGGAGCGGTCTACTCTCCCTGACATAAAGGACACTCGACAAAGCAAAAACATTGCGGAAATGGTTTGTGAAAATAAAGGGGTCATTCTCTATGCCCCGGTTCTGCTACCTGTAGATCCCGACAGATTTTGCGTACCAAGAATTCGTTAGCCTCTCGATGACGTAGCACAGCAGAACTGGATTGGGTAGATCAGTTCACATAAAGAGTATGATTGCCGCCTTCTCGCAAAAATTCGCATCCTTGCTTCTCCAATTGCTTTATTAAGTCTGCCCGCTTCATGCGGCAGTCACCAACAGGGTCTCACGAATTACTTCTCTTCCAATGAGTGCTTCCCTCGCTAGAATTCGGTTGGCTTCTAATATTATTGCAATTGCTTCCTCTAAGTTGGTATGGGTCTCCTCCAGGGTGTCGCCCTGAGTGTTGGCTCCCGGCAACTCCTCCACAAAGCCAATATAGCCTTCAGGCACTCGCTGAAAAACCGCCGTCAAATGAATTTGCATCATTAGTGGAAACTTTTACCCACAAGCACACGATTAAGTCAAGGGTGTTGAGGATTGGACGGAATTACTGTAACTTCCGCTTCGGAATTTCAGGTATTATCTTATTTTAACGGGAAGAAAAAAGCCATGTCCCTTATTTTCGAGATCGAATTGCCTTCTGGGTATGAGACATTCCGCCTTCCCAAAGCGTTGAACCGCCGTTTGCAGACGTTGCTTGACCTTCAAGATCACCGAGGTCCGCTTACCCCCGAAGAACGTGATGAAGCACAGGAACTCGTTGACCTTGCCGAGTAGCTGTCATTGATGCAACTTAAGGCAAAGCGTCTTTCCAAAGAAAACGGTATCAACCCGTGACGGTCATTTTCGCCCGCTTGTGCCTCTCCTTCATCCCTATTTCCATTCTCCTTCGTATCGCGTCCCAAAAACGCCTGCTTTTGTTGCCGGGAATTTCCAACTCCCAGTAAGAGCCTAAAGTCGTGCGAAAAATCATCTTATTGGGGGAACTTGACAATACCACACTCAAGTATACTACTAATGTCAGGTAGAGGAACCGATATAAAGGAAACCTTTATGCCCCTACCCCACAGATTTAGCACCAACTATCAAACTCAATGGAGACACACTCAACGATTATG
>JACMPS010000434.1 GCA_014377395.1 Chthonomonadaceae bacterium | reverse complement strand
CTCGACACAAGAGAAAATAGACCCCGCCAATCTCCCGATTGTGGAGGCAAGCAAACTGCTGACCAACAGCAAAGCCTTTATGAATGCCCTTCAACCGGAAGCCACTCTTGACGACAAGGTGAAAGCCCTTGAGGATAAAAGCGTCTTAAAGGCACTAGACATGGCGAAAAGTTGGCTCAAGCAACCCGCGACACCACCCGCGATTACTGAAGAAAGCCTCGGCGCCTCTTCTGAGTATACTGATTTTCGTCAGGTCTCCCGCGGTCTTTCGCTGGAAAGTTACGTTTTGCTCTCCGAAGGCAGGGTGAAAGATGCCCTCTTTGTCGTAGAACAAAACCTGAAAATTGCCGCGCCTCTCTATCGCCGGAGCCTGATAGGGGGACTGGTTGGGCTTGCCTGTGAAGCGATTGCGGTTCGTCCGCTCGGCAGAAACTTGGCTTCCATTTCGCTGAAAGAAGTGGATTACCTTTCTAAAATCGCAAAGGATTGGCTCTCCGACGATGCGACGCTCACGATGCTCGAAAACGAGCAGAAGTCACAATTGCTGAGTCTTCGCTCGACGGTGAAAAATTCACTCTTAGAGAAACCCGTTTCTGCCCCTCCCCCGGACGAGAAGATTATTTTTCTCAAAGAGGAGAACGAACGTCAAGAGGCACTGCGTCAACAACTTAAAAGCATGACGGAGCCTCAGCGTGAAGCCCTCCTCCAGAAAGTGGAAGCACAAACCAATCTTGAGTTTGTTCGTATCAAGGAACTCACAAAACAATCTTATTCCAGATGGATTGGCGAAATATCGAAAGAGGACGTTTTGCCGCCGGGAGCGTCTCTTTTGGAAACGGAAAGAGTCAGAAGTGCGGAGATCAATCGAGTGACCCTGATCATGCTCGTTAAGCGCAAAGCAATGGGAAAACTCCTCGCGACTCATGCCGCCGTGATTAAATTTCGCTGGGAGAACGGCAAGCTCCCCGTCACGCTCGAAGAATTAAAACTCGGTGACATTGCGGTAGACCCCTATACCGATGCCCCCCTCCTGTATAAAGTGACCGGAAGAGAGTATACTTTAGCCAGTGCGGGTGCGATGGAGTATGACGCACAACAGCATCTCGACCCGACAAAACGTAAACCAATAGACTTGATGTTCAGCAATACCTCAACGGAAAAATCGGCACCTTCACCAAAACCATGAGCCTGGATTCACCCTTACAACCCGTTTCCGCACAAGTCGCTCCCTCGATTCGTGCGATTCGTCCTCTGACGTTTTACACGATTGTTGCGCTTGTCTTTATCGCCGATCAAGTGACAAAGGCGTGGATTCTTACTCGCCTTCAGCTCGGTGGAGCGTCCCTGCCGATTATCGGAGACAAGTTTCAGTTGACGCTCGCGCACAACACGGGCGGAGCCTGGGGCTTGTTGCCAAATGGAAACCTCTTTTTCATTCTGTTCGCCCTCTTAGCAACGGCGGCTCTTCTCTTTGCGTATCATAAAATGCCGCAGATCGAACTCTTTGTCGGAGGAGCCTTTGCTCTCTCTCTTGGCGGAGCGATGGGCAATCTGCTGGATCGGGTACGGAGAGGCTATGTCGTAGACTTTTTCGATGCCCGCGTGATCAATTTCCCGGTATTCAATGTGGCGGACTGTGCGATTTCAGTAGGGATTATTCTGCTATTGATCCACTTTATTCGCTCTCCGAAATAGGCGACTTTTTTGCACCCAATTCTTTTTCACATCGGCAGTTTTCCCGTTCGCGCTTATGGTGTCATGGTCGTTCTCGGCTTTGCGCTGGGAATGTGGCGGATTATCACGGTTTGCCGCTATCGTATGGCAACGGAGCCGGAAGGTTCGCCGCGTCGGGTTCACCCTGATACTGTGATGGACACCGGGCTTGGCTTGCTGTTCGCGGGCATTATCGGGGCGCGATTGTTGTATGTCGCTCTTGATTGGAAAAGTTACGCCGCAAACCCGCTTTCCATTTTACAGATCTGGAGTGGCGGGTTATCCCTGCACGGTTCGCTACTCTTCGGCGTGTTGTGGCTAATTTATTTCTGCCGCCGCAAAAGGGTCTCGGTGCTGGTCGTAGGTGATCTTGCCGCCACCTGTTTTGCGATTGCCTATGCGTTCGGGCGCATCGGTTGTCTCCTCAATGGGTGTTGCTATGGGGGCATTTGCGATCTTCCCTGGGGCGTTCACTTCCCCGACGAAACTCACCCCGGACAACTGACGCCGCCGAGTCATCCAGTGCAACTGTATGCGTTTATTTTGCACCTTGCGTTTTTCGGATTGCTTGCCCTCTATGAGCGAAAAAAACGACGCGACGGCGAAATATTCTACGGCTACATTGCGCTTTACGGTGTTTATCGCTACGCAATGGAGCATTTTCGTGCCGGGGTCACTTCTACCTACTTAATTCCTTCGTTACACCTCACGGATACTCACGTTATCAGTGCGATTATGGTAGTCGGTGGAATTGCTGGAGTATTGTGGCTTCGCAAAGCTCGCAAGGCTTACTCCGATGCGGTTCCAATGCCGTTTCCTTTTCAGAAATCCGGCTCTCCCACGCTTGCGAAAGAAGTCTAACTGTTTCCAGAGGTGAGATTGTTATGGGAAAAATTGTCGGCATTACCTGTGGTTTGCAAGTCCGTGCGTATGACGGAGCGAGAAACATGCTCAATCACACCTACTCGCAAGCCATTGAAAAGGCGGGCGGTATCCCCCTTATCTTGCCGATCACGGACGACCCCGACACGCTCTCCCGCTATCTCGATGTCATTGACGGCTTGCTCTTGACGGGCGGAGTGGACGTTCACCCGTTGCTTTACGGAGAGGAAGAGCATCCTCGCCTTGATGTTGTAGACCGAGCGCGAGACGCTACTGAACTTCCTCTCATTCACGAGGCACTGTCACAGGATATGCCAATTTTCGCGATTTGCAGGGGCTTGCAAATCCTGAATATCGCACTCGGCGGTTCGCTTTATCAGGATCTTCCCACTCAAAACCCTTCCTCTATCGAGCATCAGCAACGCAACTCGATGATCCCCCGCGCTACCCTCACCCACTCTTATGAAGTCTCTTCCGGGAGCCGCCTCGCCTCCATTGTCGGCGACACTCTACAGGAATGTAATTCGTTTCATCATCAGGCACTCAAGCGTATAGGTGAGGGCTTGCGGGTCTCGGCAACTGCTCCCGACGGAATTGTCGAGGGTGCCGAAATGCCCGATAAGCGTTATGTTGTCGGCGTTCAGTTCCACCCCGAAGACACCGCTCCCACGCATGAGCCTTCCCGCCGCCTCTTCCAGCATTTTGTCTCTGTTCTCTAAGCAACATTAACAGAGTAGCGAACAAACGCGGCAGCAAAGTTTGGGCAAAGCCAATATCGGCGGAATAAATCCGCCGATAGTCCTGCGGACATAGTTCCGATTGCGTTGTATCCTCTTGAATCTCCCTCTCTTCTCAAACGAAAACTGTTTGGATTGCGAGCTCGGCTCTGTGCTTTCTTGTGGAAAAAAGAGAGGGGAGATAAAGTAGACCGCAACTAATCGAAGAGGAGAAAAATCATGTTCTTGACGGTGGTAATGATGAGTATTGTCGGGCTGTGCGTATTTGGCGCGTACAAAATGCTCGGCGAATGTCTCTGAATTGGAAACGGAAAAAGCGCAAACCTCAAGGGTTTGCGCTTTTTCCTTTGTAACGGATCGGCTTAATCCTACTGTCTTTGTTCCGTCAGGAATTTTGCCCAGTTAGGAGCGCCCCCCGGCTTCGAGAGAGAAATGTCGTAGTAGCGCGGATTAAAATCGGACGGTTGCTGAATGTAAATCGCCTGTCCGTAAGATTTGTCCTGCCCGAAGGCTCCAAAGCCGTTGTAGATAATCGAGCCGGTGACGCCGCCCCGCAGTGCCGAAAGCAAACTCGTTGCCGAGTCTTTAAGCGGTTGCGAAGTCGCTTTCGTGCGAACCAAATCCGCATAATCCGCGAGGTCTTTGTTTTCCGGGTAGTCGTATCTCTGCGCCGTTGTGCGAGAAACCTGGAGGGCAGTAGACTCGATGCTTGTGTGAAGACGTAGTTGCGAGGCAAACGCATCGAGTTTGTCCGCAACGTTTTGCATTTTCGTCAGGTCAATCACGGACTGAGTGATGTTGTTATAGTTGAAGTTGTTTCGGTAGTACGAAACAAACGTGTTGACAATGCTACGACCAAGCGCACAGGGATTCGCTCCTGCCCCCCCCGTTTTCAGATCGGACAGCCACAGGTCATAAGGGTAGCCGGAACCGGGCGGGCTTTCCTCCGAACCCACCAGCAACTTAGCGGAGTTGCGAACCTCGTAAGCCACCTCGATCATCTGCATCAGCGAACAATCGAAAATCAAATCGTCAATCGGTTGAGACGTACCGGAAAGTGCAACGGGGATTTGCGTCGTCTGGATTTCGTTGCGGGTGTCGTCGTCCTCAGAAAAAGCGCGGAAGCGTGGAGGGCGAACCCCTCCTGCGGTACGAGTCGGTTTCCAACCCGCGCCATGATTCCACAGCACCACCGCGAGATGATCGGCGGGATAGGTGGAGGAACCCCATTTAACGAAATCATTCAGGACGCGGTAGTCGCCCATATCCGCTTGTTTTGTTCCGGAATTGTAGAAGGGCGCGGGGGGAGGAGCGAGCAAATCGTTATCGAGAACGGACGTGACTCCTCGTTGAATCGAAGCAACATCGGCGGAACTATGCGGCGTCACACGGTAGCGCCGCGTCTCGACAAAAGAGGGTGAACCGCAGTTTGCACAAGCCGCCTGTTTCCACTGAACGACAATGTTGACATCCGGACTCGAACCGATGCTTGCGATTTGAGCCATATTCGTCAGGCTGTCGGGTTGCAGGTCGTTGGCGGCGTTCATGTAAATGAGAACCGTCCATTTTGCTCGCCCGGAAACGGCGGCATTGGCACGGCAGACATCACGCGCACCGGGGTCGGCAAGATTATCAATCCCGTTGGCACCGCGACCCATATTCGGTTCATCCCCTGTGGGCAGAGGATTAGGAGTAACGCCGCCACTGCCGGAACTGCATCCGGTCAGCGAAGAAAATAAGACGCCCAGAAGCCCGATCAGGGTTGTGAGACGCCGAAGCGAGGCGGAAAAAGCCATCGTCGGTAACACCTTTCAAGATAAAATTTCAAGACGATTCCACAAAACAAACAATGAAGCAAACGAGTGAACAAACGATTTAACAAATTAGGGGGTATCTTTGAGCGATCCGGGGGAGAAAGTGCAAAGTCGAATCTACTATTCTAAGATCAATTTTAAGACTGAGCCGCGAACGCCACTAAAATTGTGGGGAACTATGGCTGAGTCCCCTTGCATCACCGGGGGAGGATTTGCTATAATGGGCGACAGGTGAATTGAATTTATTGTACCACAAATTGTGCATCGGCTTTCCGAGACGGTTCGCAAAAGAAGTGACAGACAAATTCGCCGGTTGGGAGAGACCGAATTGCCCACCGTACCGCCAACTCACACAGTCCAGCCCGTCTTCACCACCGAGCGTTGGGAACGATTCTGTCTGCAACTCGTTGCACTCGTCACGCTTGTGCTTTTTGCACTGAGAGTGTATCGGCACGGCTTTTCGGGAAATGATGTCGCGCTGATCCTTTTGACGACGCCCGTTCTCTATCTGGTTCGGCTATCTCCGATCAGTCGCACCCGCGATTATCCGCTTACGTTTGTTGCCCCGGCGGTTTTCGCTTCCCTGCTCTGGACAAATGTACTCGTTGCTTCGGTTTCAGCGTGTCTTGCAACGATAATTCACTCACGAAGCACCGATCCGCTTTTTGCAACCCGTCGCGCTGCCCGCTACTATGCCTTTCAACTCGCTCTGTCCGCATTGCTTGCCGGAGCCGTTGTGTCCTCCGTTCCCTTCAAGGTGGTGCCTTCGCTGTCGGCTCTCTGGAGCGGCGGTATGGCAACTCTCGCACGGGAAACGGCAACCCTTATGGGGATGTTGTTTGCGCTTACAAGCCTTGCCCTTGCAACGCTCTTTTATCTTCCCTCACTGACACGCTCACGACGCAAACGAAAAGAGACCTTCCGCTTTCTCCGTCACAAAACGCTGGTTCACCTGTTGGGCGTCATCCCGATAGCACTGCTGGCTCCTCTCGGCGCGTCATTCGGGGCAATCGTCGTGGCTCCTGTCGCGCTTGTTCTAACGTTTGCGGCGCATAGCCTGAAACTACGGCTTCAAGTTGAAACGCTGAAGGAACAACTCGCCGTCTCAGAAGCAATGGGCGAAGCCTCGGTGACACAACCCGAAGAACTCACCCCGGAAGCCGTGCTGAACCGATTTTTGACGTTGGGGCGCGAACTCGTTTCGGCGGATCGAGCGATTGTCTGGAAGATAGACGACGGCAACAATGTCTTGACGCCAATTACCGGATTACCGAGTATGGGACTGTACGCGGGTGAAGAGGTGGTGTTCGGCGAGGGTTTGATCGGTCATGCCGCCTCCCGCAAAACTCCCCGCCTGATCGCCGACGCCGGAAAAGATTCACGACGTGGCAAGCGAGAAATCGCGTCTGGGGCATGGTTGCTCTACCCGATTATCGTCCATGACCGTCTGATGGGGATCGGACAATGGATTCGCTCAGTCAATCACCCTTATTCCGAGGAAGATGTCGCCCGTCTCAACGCGCTGATTCCGCAGGCGGCGGTTGCCTGGGAAAACGTTCGTATCCGCGAAACGATGCACCAACTCGCCGCCACCGACGGCTTGACGGGACTCTGGAATCAACGCAAAATGACGCAGGTTCTGCGAGAGGAAATGCGCCGTAGTGGTCGCTATCATCGTTCGCTCTCCGTTTTGATGTTCGACGTGGACAGTTTTAAGAGTTTCAACGACACTTACGGACACCCGCAGGGCGATCAACTGCTTCGTAACATTGCCTCGATCTTACGGGAGAACGTTCGCACGGTGGACTTTGCGGGACGCTACGGCGGTGAAGAGTTTATCGTGATTCTCCCAGAAACCACAAAGGACGATGCGTGCCGAATGGCGGAGCGTGTACGCCATGCTGTCGAGCATTACGCGACAGTACAAATTGGCGGGCAGGAGATCAGCCGCACGGTTTCCGTAGGAGTCGCTTCCTATCCTGAAGACGCCCTGAACCCCTCCGAGATCGTACAACGCGCCGATGAAGCCCTTTATCGGGCGAAACGCTCCGGCAAAAACTGCGTGATCTGGGCTTGATCCTTTTTGATACAAACCCTCACACCAACGATATAAGTTATCCACCCGCTACGCTAGAAGCCACAGAGAAAAAGTTACAGAGAAATGCAAGGGCAGAAGAGAGACCTTACGCAAAGACACAAAGGCGCAAAGAAAAGAAGGGGAAGCAAAAGGGAAGTGTCCAGAAGAAACGGGCATTTGCATCTGCTCCCCTCTCCCGGATTTTGGGGGAGGGTGAGTGAATGGAATCAGGGTGGGGGCTTAATACTTTCTTCTTATCTCACATTGCGGAACCCAGTCCTCGCAAATACGTCCTCTACTAAGCAAGCGTCCTGAATAGGGACGCTCTGAAAGCGAACACAAAAGGGGAAACAGATGAGCAAAACAATTATCGGATCATTTCGGATGCTGGACGAGGCACACGAGACGAACGTAGAACTCGGCAAGGCGGGGTTCAGCG
>JACMPS010000037.1 GCA_014377395.1 Chthonomonadaceae bacterium | reverse complement strand
ACAGGGAGGAATTGCCGTCCCTTTTGTCCAGTGGTAGGGCGAGTCTAAACTGTTGTTTGGTTCCCACACGTCAATGCACATATCAAAAAAAGTGCTACCCCAGAATGGATCGCTGTCGGCGGGTGTGCCTGTGGGCAATGCAATTCCATTGAGTTTGTCCCAACCTTTTTCGTGAACAATCGCGTAGACCGTTTCAGAGGGCGACCCAATCGAAGCAAGCGAACGCTGAACACCGGTGATCAATCCATTGTCACTGAATGAACCCCATTTAAAGCGCATGGCACGATCAGGATCAGAAGGGTCCCACCAGATATTTCCGCGATTGTTTGCCCCACGTCCATTTTTGATATAGGCTTCAATGGCGGTTTGATAATTGTGAATCGCTGTCCAGGAGACGGTAAGGGGGAAGCCACCTGTTTCGGTGTCCATTGTGCGAGGGAAAATCTCATCGTAATCCTGAGCATACATCAGAGCCGCCGTGATAATTTGCTTCTGGTTGGACACACAGGTTGTCTTTCGGGCGGCGGAGCGGGCTTGTGCAAAGACGGGAAAGAGAATAGCGGCAAGGATGGCGATAATTGCGATAACAACAAGCAGTTCGATAAGGGTAAAGGCGTGAGGCTCTCCGTTTTGTTTTGTTCTCATAAGTCTCTCCTGAAAATGGATGATAGGTAATAGTCGGTAGTAGAAAGAGGATACCGCAGAAAATCTTTAACGTCAAGACAATAATTTAACTTCGGTGAAATTTTTGGAAACACCACCGAAAAGTCTTTTTTAAGGATCAGACTTTTGCTCTTTCCCTTCTGATCCTCAGCGAAAAAGAGTTGGCGCGTCCCTTCACTTTTCGCCGTCCGCTTTTGACCCCTAATCTGTGGTATAATGAAAAGTCTTCAAATTTCTGATTGTAATTTACATCAAACTTTGCCGACACCTATACGGAATGTTGTGCTGTTACGCCTCCCGGTTTGCGCTAACTCTTTGTCCACAGTATTCTCCACCCAACGACTTATCTGGCACCACATTTGTACCCACTTGTCACTCTGCCTCAACCGGACGCACAACGCCATGCGTACAGAGTCCGGGTTCAGGAAAATTAGAGATTTAATGACTTTTGCATCACTGGGGCTACGCGCAGAACTGTTGCGTGCCCTCACCGACTCCGGCTATACCATTCCCACACCTGTACAGGCACAGGCGATTCCCCTTATTTTGCAGGGGCATGATCTGCTTGCCGGCGCGCAAACGGGAACCGGAAAAACCGCAGGATTTACGCTTCCCCTGCTTCAACGTCTTAACGCGACCACCCCGAACCCCGGTGGCTCTCGCCGACCTGTGCGTGCCTTGATCCTGACACCCACGCGGGAACTCGCCGCGCAGGTAGAAGAAAGCGTTCGCACCTACTCGAAATACCTTCCGCAGAACTCCGTTGCGATCTACGGGGGTGTGAACATTGTTCCGCAAATTCGCGCTTTAGAGAGTGGAGTAGACATTCTCGTGGCAACACCGGGGCGTCTGCTCGACCATATTCAGCAGAGAACCGTAGACCTCTCCCGCATCGAAATTCTGGTGCTGGATGAAGCGGATCGGATGCTCGACATGGGCTTTATCCGTGACATTCGCAAAATTATGGCGTTGTTGCCCGTAAAACGTCAGAACCTGCTTTTCTCAGCAACGTTCTCGGATGAGATCAAAGACCTCGCTGACCGGATGTTGAACAAGCCGATGCGCGTGGAAGTCGCCCGCAAAAACGCCGAAAGCGAACTTGTTACCCATGCCGTGTACCTCTCCACCCGTGAGAACAAGTACAATCTGCTGATTCACTTGCTTGTGGATGAAAAGGTAGGGCAAGCCCTGCTCTTCACTCGCACAAAGCACGGCGCAAATCGCGTGGCGCAACAACTCGTGCAGGACGGCGTGTCGGCGGTTCCGATACACGGAAACCGAAGCCAGCCGCAACGCACAAAAGCCCTCGCAGATTTCAAGTCGGGCGCGGTGCGTATTCTGGTGGCAACCGATATTGCGGCAAGAGGATTGGACATCAGCCAACTGCCGCACGTGATCAACTTTGAGCTGCCGAACGTGCCGGAAGATTATGTGCATCGTATTGGACGCACAGGGCGGGCGGGAACGCCGGGAGAAGCACTGTCTCTCGTCAGTTCCGATGAACTATCCTACTTATTTGCGATTGAGAAACTGTTGAAAAAGCCGATCACGCGCCGTACCCCGAAGGACTTCACACCGGCTCCGCGTCGTGTCGGTGCAACAGCGGACAGCCCGTACCCACGTCCTGAAATGCCGCAAGTTCCGCAAGGTTCAGGATCACGCGGTGGGGGACGCAATGCTCCCTCTACGCAATCCGACTCGCGCCCCCGACGCAGTTCCGGCTTTGGCAACCCGACGCAGAGACCGGGCGGAGGACAGTCTTCGCCGTCTCGTCCCGGCTCCTCCTCTTCCATGCCTCCCCGTCGTCCGCGCTAGGGAAAATGGAAGCGAGAAACTAAATGAGTAGTTGAAAAAGAGAGGAACGCTTGCGTCCCCCTCTTTTTTGCTTTCTCCCAGGAGAGCAAGTAATGACGATCCATACGCTTAGAAATTTGTCTATTCACGAGAAACGGGAGCAACAGGGTACAATCGGCTATGGAAACTCTCACCGTCACACCCGAAGAAAATGATCTGCCCGAAGACCTGAAAGCAATTATCAAGGAAGCAGAAGTTAAACGTGATCGAGTAAAGCGTCATCTCAAATTCTTTTTTAAAGTATGCTATTGGTCTATCTCTCTCATTCTCCTCCTAATGCTTCTCACTGACAGATCGCCATTGTTTATGATTATCATTTCGATGTTGGTAGCCCCTTTATATGTTTGTATCATTTATTACTTTTGCCAGAGGAAGAAGGGTATCTACGGACTTGAAAGTCAAGCAATAGTACGCCTCGCCCATTCGAAAGATAAGCGGGTGATCGGGGTTTTGCTTGATTCGTTGGTGCATTTCGGCAACTACAATCCTCCTGTACAACGAAGATACTTATTACAACCCCTGCTTCCTCTTCTCACACCCGACGACGCATCCCTCCTGACTAAAGAACAAAAAAGAATATTGACGTACTCTTTGACCAATTCTAACGAAGAATTCATGTTCACGGTTTTCAGTGCTTTGGAACAAATTGGAGATAGCAGTACGATCCACGCCTTGAAAGATTGGAGAGCCACCAACCGCAGAAAGTATGCAAAACCAGAAGTAAAAAAGGCGTATACCTTCTGCCTCGCGGCGATTGAAGCCCGTGCCGCCCTCAGCCGCTCTGATTCGCAGTTGCTCCGCCCCTCCTCTCCCACTGACGGAGCCGACACCTACCTGCGACCCGTCACACAAAAGATTGATGAGAATGCCGAGACGTTGCTTCGCGCTGACCTCACCCCCCAGCCCCCTCTCCCGATACCCTCGTGCCTCGGAGAGGAGGGGGAGCCTGATGAAGAAACGGTTGGCGATGATGTAGCAAAGGGAAAATCTTGAATTAGTCCCTTTCCAAAAGAGCAAAAACGATAGGGAGAGGGAAGTTCTGCAGACCGTTGAGCAGTTTGTGATTGGGACTGGGGTGAGGGCAATCGCGTCAAAAACAGAAAGAAAAGATGAGAATCATTTTCATCTCTCCCTCTACTCTGCAAGGGTAAGGGGCATCTCGTCATAAGTCGTTTCGTGAAGTGTGCGCCCTGTCCGGTCTTTGCGAACTCCCCCCCATTGCTTGAAAAAGAAGGGAACCTTATTTTCACGGCATTGTGTGTAAATCTCTTCTACCCATTCCGTACCCATCGGACGCGCACCAGGACCCGATTCCCCACCGACAATCACCCAGTGAACCCCCTCCAAAGGTAACTCTGGAATAGCTCCCAACAATGGCTCAACCGAAAGAAAACGAATGATTGCTGGAGTTGTAGTCAGTGCTGCGATCCGAACAGTTGCCTCCTGGTTTTCCACACTCACCCCCATCCAGATGTTAGGTGTCCAATTCAGAAGGGGCGCGAGTTCAGCGAGCCGTTCATGGCGTTTCGTCAAAATCTGAAAGGTGTGTTGTGGACATTGGTGCATCACCGCGAAGACCTGCTGAATATAATCGAGAGGCACTTCCGGATGAAACAGGTCGCTCATCGAATTGACAAAAATGCGCTTTGGGCGCCTCCATGTCTTGGGAAGCGCAAGGGTATCGGGTTGAAGCGTCACTTGAAACCCGTCACGATAACGCGCCACGCCCATTGCTTGCAGACGCCCTGCCATTCTCTCTGCGTAACAATGCTTGCATCCCTGACTGACTTTCGTACATCCCGTCACCGGGTTCCAGATTGCTTCCGTCCATTCGATAGGAGAGTGATTAGCCATGTCCTTTTTCCTTAAGTAGATAATTCGCAATCTTGAGCGCAGGCTTCGCACCAAGATCATT
>JACMPS010000433.1 GCA_014377395.1 Chthonomonadaceae bacterium | reverse complement strand
TCTCCTCATTTCAGGTCAAAGCGATAGCCGTGCCGCCTGCAAACCACACAACCCTTTTCGATAGGCGCGTCTTGCAGTGAGGCGTTCTGGTGCGGACAAAGACTCCCAAAAGCATACACCTTGCCGTTATGCAAAGCAAGGGCGACTTCGCCTTTACCTCTCGGTAGCGTGAAAATTTTGGTTTGATCGGGCGTCAACTCCAGAAGCGGCACAAGGGGGTATTCGGCTTTTCTCATGGGCGGGGCATCAGGGAAAGTAGCACCATTTGCCCACCATGATAGGCTTCGTGCGTGAGAACGTGGTACAACAACCACCGTTTTGTGTACTCGTTTCCTCGGCTAAGAATAATTTCCGATGGGCTGTGCCAGGTCTTGACCAGTTGGCGCGTTTGCTCACGCACCTCCTCTATTCTCTTCAGGTACCACGAAAGCGGCTCTGAGGGAGGAGTAGGCCATTCCACCTTGAATTGATCGGTTTCTCTGGAAAGCAGAATTTTTAGTTGTTCTTCCGTTCTCAGTTTCCCGGAGCCGATTTCGCTTATCCAGTAGGCTTCCACATCGGCAATATGAAGCAGGATTGCCCCGATGCTATGCCCGTTCGGAAAAGGGCTCCACGTTAAAGTTTCAACTGAGACCTCGCCCAACTCTTCGACCCACTCACGAGTGCCGTCCTCCAGCATAGCGAGCAAAAGCCCGATCTGTGGCTCGGTGTCTTCGACAGGAATAATGTCAAGTTTTTCCAATGAATGTTTCCTTTTCCAGAGCGTAGCACAAGTGTCCCAGCTCCGCCCCTGCTCCCTCTTCGTGGAAACCGAGTTTGCTTAGCACCCGTTGTGAAGCCATATTTCCTGATTCCACGTCGGCAAATAACGAGAGAACATCCGCTTGCTCGAATGCCCAGTTTGTGAGTTCGCCGATCATTTCCGTTGCATATCCCTTATTCTGAAACTGCGGCAAAACCGAGTAGCCCACCTCGACACGCCCCTCTTTTGGCTTTCCCATAAAGCCGCCACTTGCAACGAGTTGCAAAGTACCGCTTTCGGTGTCCTGTGCCACGCCGTACCAACCGAGCCATCCCACCAGTTCCGGCGTTTCCGTCAGCCGCTTATGGAAGAAACCGAGCGCATCTGCAAGCGTTTCAGGGGGCCAGTTCGTGGGGATCGTGGCTGATAGCCATTCACCGAGGGCTTTGTGATCCTCAATTTCAAGTTGAACGCTGAGGGCGGTTGCCGGGGTGAGAATCAAGCGTTCGGTTTGTCGGGGCTGAACAATCTCCGTTTCAGTCATTCCCGTTTCAGGTTTAGCGAGAGATGATTTCAAGTCTTTTTGCAAATTTTACCTCCTTGGTGGCTCTTAAAAGTAAAGGTTCGCCTTCTCCAAAAGAAACGCTCCCTGCTTGCGAAAACGTCTTCTGCAAAGGTTCCGATTCAAGCCGTCGCCAGAGTTCTTCCCGAATGACAACGCCCCCGGAGGGACGCGCTCGGTCTTGAAGTTTGGCGGCGAGATTGACGGGTTCTCCCAGATAATCTTCGGAGCCGTTCTCAAACGTCAATCGCAGTGCTGCGCCCACATCTATCCCGACGCCCAGAGAGAGGGGAACTTCCTTCCAGAGAAGACGGTTTTGCTTTGTCCACAACGGATAATCCTTCACCAGTGAACAGCCGAGTAGGACGGCTTCCGCCATGCGTTCTCGCCTCGATTCCGACTCCTGAGGCAATTCCCACACCATCAAAAATCCATCGCCCAGAAATTTGATCAGGTTCGGGCGACCCAGTGACGTTTCCTTCACTTTGCGCCACGCCCACCCCCTCAATTCATCCATGAACGTGCCGACATACTCGTAATCGCCGTGCAAAACTTCCACCGTCCACCGACTCGAACCCCGCAAATCGAAGAAAAGAGCGATTACGTTCACACGACAAGGCACACCAATAATCCGCACACGGGAGGTATCGGATAGCCCCCACGCCACCGCAAGCGCGATCAAAAGCAGGGTCAATGTGGTGGTACTTGCCAGTCCGAAAATCGCCATGTTTCCCTGGAGCGGGCCCTGAAAAGCCTCCACAAACTGACGCACCATGCTGAACGCAATTGTGATCCCCGTCAACCCCATCAAAAGCGGGTTTGCGTAGCGATAAAACGAGTAGATCAGTCCCGCTCCAATCGTCACCAGTGCCACCGAAGACGCTGTTGCGTCGAAAACATTTCCCACGAGTTTTCTGTCTCCGATGATCAGGGCAATCAGAGACAGTACCGCTACCAACCCGAACAGAAGGGGGGGCCAGCACCGCAAACTCTCGCGCCGAAACACCTCACGCACCCGCGTAAGTCGAAATGCCGCCACCACAAACAGCAGACTGCTGACCGGAGAAAGCAGGTGGCGCATCGGCTCAACGTGAAGATCGGGGTGATTGTTGACCCAAGATAATGGCAGAAGAGAAACCGCCGCCGATGCCGCCCAGCTTAAAACGCTGAGGTAAAGCCACATCAGGCTTGAATCACTTGCGCCTCGTTTCCGCAACCACAAATCAATGAGAAACAAGACAAAGGCTCCGCACAAAGTAATCACCATCACGGCTGTGTGCAGGGGAATCAGGGTCGTCAAGGTTCCGTACTCCTTTTACTTTTTCGTCCACTTCAAGGTGCAGTGTCAGAAGCGGGTAAACTTTGTTCTGCGAGAACGTTGCAATTTAGAGGCGTTCCATGTAGGATTTCACCCGAGCCTCGAAGGTGTCGAGAAACTCTCTCTCGTCACCATCATCAAGCGTTCGAGCAAAGACAACATCCTTCAGATATTCTTCGCACTCTTCAAAGGTCGCGCCATTACTGCCGATGAGTATCCCTGCGGGCCACTCGTGTTGCGCGTAATCGAGGTCGCCACAAAGAGAACCCAACAACTTTTGCCGCGTCTCCTCATCAGGAAGCAACGTGTAGGCTTCGAGGAGGAAACCGTACTTGCCCTTGCCAACCTCTTCAAACAACGAAAGATTACGACCGATATTATGGATCGTTTTTGCAAGCCAGAGCATACTTTCACGTTCCTGCCGTCTATATCGTTTCAAGAGCACAGGAAACACTAATCGTACATAAAGATCATAATTAATCTGATGCCCGTACTCTCCGCTTTTCAGAAACTCATCTACCCATGTGTCCTTTTCCTCTTCCGTACTAAAGGAGTCGATAAACTCGTTCATCACCCGGTTTGATTCCGGTCTTTGTCCTCTGTTTTTGAGGTGCAAATGACGGAGGTAAAGTTCAGGGTTCATCATTTCTTCCTATGCTCATTTCTTAAAAATGCGCCAGTTGCCATCAGAACCCAATACTGCTTCTGCGTCCAAGTGGTCACGCTCTAGACTTCCGGGAGTATTCGGGAAATAAACTCGGGCAACCCGAAACCCGTTCTGTTGCGCTTGAGGCAAAACAGCGTTCTGAATGAGATAGTTGGAAAGATCAGGACCGGCGAAAGCTGCGTACAGTTCAAGCATCGCCCCGTCTTCGGCATTGGCGTGAACATCGCGCAACTGATCCCGATAGTCAACGAGCAAACGATTATAGTAGGGTGCGCGTTGCATTTCGCGGGTGGCAGTAGCGCGTTCTTTGTCCGCTAGCGGAGTCTCAATCGGGGCAGGAGAGGTCGAAGCAGGACTGGAAGAAGCGGGCGGCGCGACATTTCGTGGAGGCTCTGTAGCCCTGTTTTCACGCGGAGGCTCTGTCCCTCGTTTGGGCGGAGGGGAAGTCTGTGGCGACAACAGACGAGGCGAAATCAGAAAGAAAACCAGTATTCCGGTTACGATTGCCACGAAAACCATTGCCGTGCCACGCGCCATTTGCAACCTCGTTTCTGACACAAAAAAGTGGAATTTACCATCCCTTAAAGAGCGTTAGGTGATAGGGAGTAGGGAGTAAAAAAATGCGGAAACAGACCTCACGCAAAGACACAAAGACGCAAAGAAAAAGAAAATGTCAAGTATTGAGTGTTAAGTGTTGAGAAGGAAACTGTAGAATGTTTTTGCCTTGACTCCCCTCTCCCGGCTTTTCGGGGAAGGGGGGCAAGCAAAGCAAATCTTCAACTCAACACTTAACCCTTTTCCCTCTCTTCTCCTGTTTCCACCCACTGATTTTCGCCTTCGATCCAGAATGAACCGTCCGGGCAAGTCTCTTTTTTCCAGACAGGAACATCGGCTTTTAGGGCGTCAATGCACCAGTGACACGCCTCAAAGGTGACGGCACGGTGAGGGGAGGAAACCGCCACACAAACGCTTGCTTCTCCGATACCGAGTTTACCTAACCGATGCTGAATCGCGACTTTCACGGGCCACTTTGCTTCGGCACTTTCTGCAATGTCGAGCAGTTGCTTTTGCGCCATGCTCGCATACGCCGAATACTCCAGAAACGAGACCTGTTTTCCCCGCGCATGATTTCGTACCTGCCCGATAAAGGTGCAGATAGCACCGTCTTCCTCATGGGAAACAAGTGCTTCCAGTTCGCGAGGAACGATTTCCGCTCTATTGATCACTGCAAACGCCAACGTAATTGCCCCTCTTTTCCCTGATGATTCTTCCTACTCATTCTCCAAATCATTTCAGCCGCCGCTCATCGGAGGCAAAACCGCCAGCGTATCCCCTTCGGAAAGCGGATTGCTCAGAGCGGCATAAACTTCGTTCACCGCGAAGCGGCAATAATCCTTTGCATTCTCGAATTGAATGTCCCTCTTTGTCAACAATTCAAGCGCGTCATAAAGAGTTGCTCCGGCTTTTAATTCCACCGTGAACGGCTCCGGGTAAGCCTCACTGTAATGCCCGAAACACAGCACATGGATCGTCATTTCGACCTCTTTCTCTCAGCGCACCGCCGGTAAAATTTGTCGGGCGGTCAGTTTCACGCCATAGTCGTCGGGTTCGGCGGCAAACGCCATAACAAGCGCACACTGCCCCATCAGCGTGTCGGCATTGTCAATCGTCGAGAGCGGAAGCCGAAGGGCGCGATAAGCGAGAATGTCCGACACCGCCACTTCTTGCCCCTCACAGACAAGGCAGGCGACTCCCTTTTCGACAAGCGCACGAAGCAAAGGACCGTCCACATTCTCGATGTGATCGGACGGTTCGTAGCGACTTCCCCCGATGAAAACCACCGTTTTAGGTGTTGTCAGCGTCAGGGAAAGCGGCTCGAAAGTGAGGTAGTCCGTACTCTTCAGTTTGTCCCGCAGTTCAGGCGATTTTTCTTCGTTCATCAAAATTGTGATGGTGGACTTGACAAGTGCCGCACGATCTACGGGAAATTTCGGATCGGCGGCAACGAGAGAAGCAAGTGCCGGAGTCATCACCGCGTTTGTTCGATTGAAGTTTTTGCCGATTCTCGATACACTGACGATTTCCGCGCCTGCCGCCACAAGTGTGTCGCGCACCTGAGAGAGCGTTTCGGGGTAATCTCCCGTCTGTACAAGAGCAACGGTTTCCCCCTGCAAGCGATTTTTCAGGAATTCCGGCGTGACACGCTGAACAAAGCGATTCCCCCGATTGATTTCCTCTTTCTGGAGAGCAATTTCCTGCTTGAAAGTGTCGCGTAAAGAATTGATGGCACGGCGTTGCCCGTCCGCCAGTTGAGGAGACACATAAAGGCTGCCGACGACGAGACCCGCCGTCAGCGCGAAGAAAATAGCGGCAATCGTCGCTACATGATACTTGAAACCGGGAACCACGTTTTTTCTCCCTCGTTTGTGTTAGCATTGTAACACAAAGAACCGAAACCACAAAACCGAGTGCTTTTAGAAGTCATTAAAAGTAATTTTATGCACTACCCATTGCCTTGGAGACACGGAGGAACGCCCCACCGTGATTCCACTCAATCACCCTCACCCAAAATCCGGGGGAGGGGAGTCGATGCAAATGCCTGTTTTTTTCAACACTTTTCTCTTTCTTCTTCTCTCTTGTATTTCTCTGTGCCTCTAACGTAGTGGGTGGTAGATCATATTCCCTTGCGTAAGGTGAGTTAAAAGCAACTTTGGAACAATGGAGAGCGCGATGCAGAGAAACCGGATTGACGTTTGATCCGTCATGCCTTATAATGAACAGACCGAAAAGGAATTTTGCCCGATGGACATGATGGAAAAAATTAATCGCTCTTTTGCGACTTGGTACGAAGGATTATTTGGAGGCGGTAGCGATGACGTGCGCCCCAAAGACGTATTGCGTCGCATCCTTTCCGCTCTCGAAGACCACCGCAAAGAAGGATTCGATAACCGTGTCTATGTTCCCAATCAGTACATTTTAGAAATCAACGTGCAGGACGAAGAGGAAAAAGCCTATCTTCTTTCCTTTCTGAACCGGGAAGAACTCGAAACCGCCATTCGTCGGCACTGCAAACAAAACAACTACGTAATTCGAGGGCGATTGGATTTCACGGTTCGTGAAGCCGATCCCGAAGAAGGCGAAACCACCGAAAGTCGTAAGCGGCTTGAAAAGGTGCGCGTCCGTTGCCGCTACAGCAATGTGCAGGCGGAAACGCCTCTGATGCCCGCTTCTCCTTCGCCGGAAGCCCCCGCTTTCACGGGCGGCAATTCTCCTAACCTTGCGAGTAACCCCGCCAACTTCGCTCGCCCGGAACCTGCCTCCCGTAGTGAGTACGACGACTACACGGTTCCCGGTCTTGATCTTCGTGCAAGGGGCGGCAATCCCTCAGACAATGAGGAAGCCGGAACGGTGGCGGCAGTCATTTTCGCGTCTCTGATGGTGTACGCACCGGATCGCACTCCTTTCCGATACGCAATCAATCGTCAGGTTGTCAACTTTGGACGTTCCCGCAACGGAAACGAAATCACGATTGAAAGCGACGGTCAAATCTCCAAGCGTCATGCCCGCCTTGAAATCGGGGAAGACGGACGCTTTACGCTCACCGATCTTGCCTCCACAAACGGCACACGAGTCAACGGAAAGCGCATCGAGAGCCGTTTGTTGAATGACGGTGACGAGATCATTCTAGGTTCGACGCGCATTGAGTTTCGGCAGGAAAATACGGGTTCTTCCGCCTCTCCCGCCCGCTCTTCCGGTGCAGAAGAACGCTCCTCTCTCGGTGGTGAGTTCGGGGGCGCGGCGTCTCCGCTTTCGGAGACGGGCAGTTCATCTCCTGCGTCCCGCGTGTTGCGAAGTCGTGCGGCGCGTCTTGTCCTGCTCAATGACGAAGACGACTCGGTTCTCGATGATTTTCTGCTTGCCTCCGAAACGCGAATCGGGCGAGGAATCACCAACGATGTTGTTTTGCCGGATCGTTCGCTTGCCATTCATCACGCACAGATTACGTTCGATGGCGAGGCTTACCTGCTTGAGGCGATGCCGGAGGCTCCCACCGCCCTCAACGAAACGCCGCTTGCTCCCGATCAACCCTGCCGCCTTCAACCTGGAGATCGGATTCGGCTCGGCAACCTGACCTTAAAATTCGAGAGTGGAGGCTAACCTATGCTAATGGGGATTTTGCGCTACCTTCTCTTAGGCGGCTTTGTGGTCTTTCTGTTTTTTCTGCTCGCTCTTATGCGCCGCGAACTGGACTAGAAATTAACCACCCACTGCGTTAGAGATCACAGAGACACAGAGAAGAAAATACAGAGAAATGCAGAGAGTATTATCCACAGATTAACACCGATGGACACAGATTGAAAGACAGAAAAAAGTGTTGAGTTGAAGTTTACTTGCTTTCCTCTCTCCCTTCTTCTCTGTGTCTCTAGCGTATCGGGTGGTTAATTCGGCAGGGCAGGAATCGCCACGAGTTGTGACGAAATAGATTGTAGGCAACGCCAGGAAAGGTTTTCGGTGACGGTAACGGTCGTGCACTCCTCCTAAAACTAACTTTTAGTCCCGATTTTTGAGGCATGGCTTCTACTGTTCCCTTTTTCTCTTATGACTTCGACACTCACCCTGCAAATCGCTTCTAAAACGCATATGGGGCGCGTCCGCGACATCAATCAGGATAGTTTCGCGATCTTTCGACGGGCACAACTGCTGGACGAGCTCGATGCCCTGATTATTGTCGCCGATGGCATGGGCGGCGGCAAGGGAGGCGATGTTGCGTCTCGGATTGTTGCGGAAACCCTGCCCGATGTCACGATTGAAGCCCTCGCCGACGGAGATGGGCGCGAACCCGATGCCGAGCGTATTCTAAAAAGTGGGATTCAACGTGCCAACAATCTGGTGAGAAGCCGCTCAGTTGAAAAGCGCGAACTCGAAGGCATGGGAACGACCTGCACCGCCGCCATTCTGAACCGGGGCAAAATCACGGTGGGGCACGTGGGGGACAGCCGTATTTACCTGCTCCGCGAAGGTCAATTGCGGCAGGTGACGGAAGATCATTCGCTGGTATGGCAGGAAGTTTTAGCGGGCAAAATGACTCGCGACGAAGCCCAAAAATCGAAGTTTAGAAACAGGGTGACAAAGAGTGTCGGGTTGGCGCAAGAAGTCGAGCCGGACGCCTTTACGTTCGCGCTTGAAGAAGGCGATACGCTTCTTTTTTGCAGTGACGGACTGACAACCGAAGTGAGTGATGGCGACATCGCGCAGGTGCTTGCCACTTCTCCCGACCCGCAATCCGCCTGTGATCAATTGACCAACTCGGCGCTGGAAGCGGGGGGGGCGGACAACATCACGGTAATCATCGTTCGCTACGGAGCCTTTCGCCCGATTGCGGATGCAGTCAGCGGTTTGCCTG
>JACMPS010000432.1 GCA_014377395.1 Chthonomonadaceae bacterium | reverse complement strand
CCGACGTTGCGTTTCTTTTTGCCCTCATAAATATAGGAGGGGAGCAGGTTAATGCGTAACATATTTTTTCAATCACCTCTCACTGGCGGCTTTTCCGCTCTTTGCCCTAAAACCAGGGGGATTTTATTTTGTCTTAACGGGTTTGGGAGCCTTTGGCGTCTTCGGGGCTTTCGCCGCCTTTGGCGCTTTCGGCATTTTGGGACCGACCGGAACCGCCACGAGGTCTCGTGCCGCGAGTCCGATGCAAACCGGATACAAAGTCGCCATTTCGTCCAGCACGCTCTGCGACTGATTTTTTATGCCCATCGTCAAACCTGCAAGCGGGTTTGCGACGCGAGTGGGAATACCGAGTTCTGCCTCGAAGAACTGAGCGAGTCCTTTGAGTTTCGCGCTCCCTCCTGTCAGCAAAAGTTCATGGATCGGCGCGTCACTTGTTTTACCGCGATAGTAGTCCAGTGATCGTCGAACCTCTTGCGCCAGTTCGGAGAGATAAGGAGCCATTGCATTGAAAATCTGGATACGCAACTGTTCGCGCATTGGGTCGGCGGCGGGTTGAGTGGAAGCCTGAACGGGTAAATTGCTTTGCGGTTGCGAAACAGTTTGATCGAAAGGCATCACCGAAGGTGCTTCCCCCCCAAAAGGCGCGGGTTCTCCGGTGGCTCCGGTCACGGGTGCAAAAGGATTTGCGGCGGTCGGGTCTACGGTCTGATTAAAGGGGTCGAGTGTGGGTCCTGGAAGCGGCGCGTCTTCCTGTCCCATTGCCTCAAAGTCGAAGGGCATCGAACCGGAACCGGGCGCGGCAGGAATCTCAGGAGCCTGAGTAACGGGAGACGCCGGATCAACCGGAAATTGTGATTGTTGATTTGTGCCAAAATCGGTGAAGCCGCCGAAGTCGGCAAAGCCCTCACTGCCTCCAAAAGCACCGCTGCCAAATTGGTTTTGTGGGGCTTGCTGAGTGAAAATTACTTCACCGAGTTCGCGTTTGTACTGCTCCGCTGTCTGCATATCTACCATAAGACCGTCGGCGATGGCACGAGTGAGCGTATCGCCCGCCATTGGTACGTTGCGCGGAAAAGCAAGTAGTTTGTCTCGAAAAATCGAAATGTCGGTATTGCTTGCACCGATATTGATAATGCCGACGGTGTGACCTGCCGCCTGTGTCACGTTACGGGGAACCTCCAGTAAGGCGCGTCCAGTTGCAATCGGTTCTACTTCGATGGCATCGGGCTTGAGACCACTTTTCAGGATCATATCGGCGTGACGATCTATCATCTCACGTTGCCCGACCGCAAGCAAAACTTCCATATTTTGCCCGTCCGCCAGACCTTCGGGGCGATTGATCGGCGTAAAATCCATAATGGCATCGGCGGCACTGAACGGCACTTGTCGCTCAACCTCCCACTTCATCGTTTCCTGTAGTTCTTTGGGTCCCATTTGCGCGACTTCAACCACACGGACGACCACGGAGGACTGCCCGGAAACGGACGACACCACTTTTTTTGCAGAGACGTGGGCTTTTGAGAGCAGTTCCTTCACGGCTTTGGCAAGTAATTGTGAATCCACAATCACGCCATTCTCGAAGGCTTCTTGAGGGGTAGGAGCTACATCGAGCGCAGTGACTTCAATGTTGGCACCACTCTTTTTCAGTTCGACAACTTTCATCAGTTGCGACCCGATATCCAATCCGACGACGGTTCCACCAGCCATACCTGTTTCTACACTCCTATTTTCGTAAGCCTTCGCGCTCTCGTTCACACAACGGCAGAGTTATCCTACCCTGTCGAAAGGACAAATTCATCTTTTACATTGAATTTTCCTGCTAAATTTTACGCTCTTACCCTTTTTGTCGAAAAAAAACTCGTAAGGGTTCACTTCTAGTGACGTTTTGAGTGTTTCTCAATGTTCACGAGGGTAAGAAGTTTTCGGTGCATCCGCTCTTTTCTTTCGGGCTTACCGGGCGCAAACCTTCTAAAACTTCTTTTCGAAAAGGGAAAGACTATGTAGAGGAGAGGGGAGCGGAAAGGCACACAAGAAAACGCCCTGCGGATCGTCACTTCCGTAGGGCGGGGAGGGAGAGAACGGCGTTACGCTTGCAACGGGTTTCCCTTAATCGAATTGCTTTATTAAAGAGAGTATGCACCTCTTTCCTTAAACTAATCTTAACCCTGAATTAAAAGATTTTAATTTTAAGTTTTTTTCAAGCATATGGTTTCAAGAGTGAAAAAAGTTTCGCTCGTGGTAATCAATTTCCAAAAAAGAACAATCACAAGAAAAACTTGACATAATTCTACGTTTCCTTTATAATCTCTCTGACCCTTTCTTTCTTGTTACAGGAATGTTCTTCTGAGAATTGGCTGTAACAAGTCGCTCTTCCCTGCGTCTACTGCTCTAAAGGCATTCAAGGGGCTGTTCCGTCGGTGTCTTGCCTCTCTCGAAGTGGTCTTTCGGAGCGCGTGAGGCGCGACACTCGCCATGAAAATTTCTCAAATTCTGAATCGTCTCGACATCTTTAAGGGGCGTGGCACTTCCGCTATTCCTCCCGTGAAACCTCCCTCCGCACAAGCCGGATTTAATCCCGCTCGTCTCGCGCTTTTTGTCGGCACGATCCTTATCTTAACGCTTCTGCTTTCCGTTCACCTGTTGCCCAACAAGATTGATCTTCATCTCGGAGACATTAGCCCCCGTGAGGTTCGCGCCACTCGAAGCGTGATTTATGTAGACACAACGCGGACTGAGCGGCTTCAAGAGGCGGCTTCCGCCTCAGTAGCCCCCGTTTATGACGTGGACGAAGGGGCAATTCGGGATGCAAGACGCGCCGTTAATGAGTGGCTCGATCATATCGTGACCGTGCGTGAAACCGCACAAACTTACGAATACCCCAAACTCGCTTTGCAGGAAGCCCTGAAGCTCAAACCACAGTTCGGGTCTGCCTTCACCCCCTCTCAATACGTTCGTCTTCTCACTCTTGCGCCTGCCGTGTTCGACAAATTCCGTGCGACGGTTCAACGTCTTTCCAATGATGCAATGGAGCGAGAAATTCGTGATTTAAATCCCGACTCACGACCCTCCAGCGATTTGCGGCGGGTGCGGCAGGTGATGGCGGAGGCGGCAAACGAAGCCTTCTCTTCCGATCTCGATTCTACCGTTGCCCTGACCGCGCTCGATCAGGCGTTGCGCCCGAACCGCTTGCTCAATCGAACGAAAACGCAGGCTTTGCGTGACGCGAAACGCAGTGAGACTCCCCTAATCTATGAAAAGATTTTGCTTGGAGACCGCATCATAGGAGTGGGAGAGCGGGTAGACCAGGGACACCTCGATCGCTTTACGGCTCTTGGCTTGTTGAACCCCCGGCTTGAACTTGCAACCGGGGCGGCACTGTGTGTTCTTTCTGCGGCTATGGCTCTCCTTGTTGCGGTGACGATTGCCCGTACTCTCCCTGTCCTCTATGCCGATACGCGCCGCCTGACCCTGCTTTCCGTGATCGTACTCCTCAGTGTTCTCGGTCTGAAAGTCAGTGGTACCTTGCTCGGCTTGCAGTTTTCCGGCGGACAACTCGGCTATCTCGGCATGATGAGTGTGGCAGCGGCAGGAATGTTGGTTTCCGTACTACTTAGCCGAAATCTTGCGGTGCTGATCGCCGCACTTCTTTCGGTGCAGTCCGGCTTGATTATGAATCATGAGATTCGCTTTACCGTGATGACGCTGATGGGCAGTCTTATCGGGATTTCGGCGGTGGGGGGCGCACGTTCTAAAGTTAATCTGCCGGGTGTCACCCTGATTCTCGCTACCTCTAATGTGGGGCTTGTCTGGCTTCTCGGTTTGCTATTCAGCGACTCGCTCCCAGAACTGCTGACGGGTTCCGTGTGGGCAGTGGGTTCTGCGGCGTTTGCGACCTTTTTGTTCTGGCTTGGTGTTCTTGCCCTTGAAAAGCCCTTTGGAATCCTCACGCACAATGCTCTTCTCGAACTCTCCGCCTCGGATAGACCTTTGCTTCAACAACTCTGCGCGATAGCCCCCGGCACTTTCGCACACAGTATGCTCGTGGGGACACTTGCGGAAGCGGGGGCAACGGCAATTGGAGCGGACGGAATGTTGGCAAGAGTAGGCGGCTACTATCACGACATCGGCAAGATGAAGCGCCCCGATTTTTTCGTAGAAAATCAGCGCAATGACAATGTTCACGGGCGGCTCAGTCCCTCTCTTTCGGCACTGATCATTACGGCTCACGTCCGGGACGGGTTGGACACCTCACGCGAAAATCACTTACCGCGTGAAATCAGAGACATTATCGCTCAGCATCACGGAACCACGCTGATTCGTTATTTTTACGATAAGGCTCTCACCGATTGTGGCGGCATTGAGGAAGCACCCGCCGGATTGGAAGAGCGATTTCGGTATCCGGGTCCTCGTCCGCAAAGTCACGAGGCGGCAATCGTGATGCTCGCTGACTCGGTGGAAGCGGCGGCACGTTGTATTGACAAGCCGACGCCGGAAAAACTCGAAGCCAAGATCGTGGACATCGTGCGCGACAAAATCGAAGACGGTCAACTCGATGAGTGTGAGCTCACGTTTCGCGACATCCGCAAAGTTTCGGACGCTTTTCTTCACGTTTTGACTGCGATGATGCACGGACGCATTGACTATCCTGAAATGCACCGTAGCGGCACAGGGAAGCCAATGGAAGTCGTGCGTCCCGACCTGCGACCTGCCACCTCCTCTTCGCCCATCGCCTTTCTCGAACTGCCGCAAGAGGCGATTGCCATTGAGCAAACCCCTCTTTACTCGGTTTTGACGCCGACGACAAAGCCGGAAACGTCCCACCCCTTTAGTGTGGACGCAATGGAAATGGAGTACCCCGATATCCTCACGAGCTTGATGTCCGATTCCACTTCAGACCCTCACTCCGATCACAATCCTTTCCCGGAAGAGATACGCTATGAGCCTCTCCGTGCAGAACCGGCAGACGCACCCGGTGAAACTGACCTTAATGAGAAAAGCCATTCGGAGCCTTCTGCAAAGCGAAGAACAAGGCGAAGCCGAGGTGAGCGTCCTGCTCGTTGACGACCCTCAAATTCATGATATGAACCGGGAATATCGTGGCTACGACAAGCCGACTGACGTGCTTTCCTTTGCACTGAACGACACAATCGAGGGAGTGCCGCCCTCTCCGAAATTGCCCGGTATGCCCGTTGCACTCGGCGATGTAGTGATTTCTGTAGAGACGGCGGAGCGTCAAGCGAAGACGCACGGCATTTCTCTCGACGCCGAACTTGCTTTGCTCGGTGTTCACGGGGTGTTGCATTTGCTCGGTTATGAAGATGAAACGGTGGAGGGTTCCGCCGAAATGCGAGTGCGTGAGCGTGACATTCTGGGAATGAGTTTCCCGGTTCCGCAGGAGTCATCGAGTTGAACAAGAAACGACATTTGCTTTCCGGGTTCAACTACGCACAGGAAGGAATTTTCCACACCTTCCGTTCGCAACCCCATATGCGCTTCCACTTTTACACGCTGGTGGCGGTGATGCTTTCCGGGCTGTTGCTCAATCTCGATAATCGGGATATGCTGGTGCTGGTGTTTGCAATCACGCTCGTGATCGTGACGGAAATGATCAACACGGCACTGGAAGCCGTTGTGGACATGATGACGGAACATTACAATCCTGTTGCAAAAATCGTGAAGGATGTGGCGGCGGGTGCGGTCTTGATTGCGGCAATGAATGCGATTATTGCGGGGGTGCTGATTTTTTTCGGGCAACAGCGTCTTACCGAAATCAAGGTGCGGATGCAACAAAACTTGCCGACAGACGTAACGCAAGTGGTAGTCGTCGGAATTGTTGCGCTGGCTTTGATCGTAGTGATTTCTAAACTGGTCTCCAACACGGGTTCACCCTGGAAGGGAGGCATTATCAGCGGACACAGCGCAGTCGGGTTTCTGCTGGCAATGACGATTTTTTTTACGGCGAAAAACTCAGTGGTTGCAATTCTTGCGATTTCACTGGCATTACTCGTCGCGCAAAGCCGGGTCGAGGCGGGGATTCACTCTCTCAGAGAAGTTGTTCTGGGAGCCGTTCTCGCCATTTTGTTGACATCACTGGTGTTTCGGATCATGCCTTTTGTGCGTGAACGTTGGGTGAGTAAGTCGGTGACCTCCGCCTATTTCCCTTCTACTGAGATTTCCGTTTTCGTTCTCAAAACTCGATCTATGCGGCACGATGAGGGAGATTTATTTTTTGGACAGTCATGAACATGGCTCTGACGGTACTCACTTTCCCTTCCTTCTTTTTATCGGGACAAGAACCCGAACCGGGCGGCAAAAAGCATTTTTTGCAAAAGTGTGCGTTTTTACGGGTAGCCTCTTTTCTCTTACGGCTCACTCGATTGCCTTTGCACAAACGATTTCCTTGCGTGCAGATGCCTCCTCAAACCCCATCGTAAATCCTCTGGAAACTTCGGCTTCGGGAGGGCGTTTTCTCCTGATGATCGGCTTGAGTCTACTTTTCATCGCGGCTCATGCGTTTGTCGTCACTGCGGAAATTTCGATGATCACGCTGAGAAAGCCCCGCTTGCGTCAGTTAGTCGAAGAGGGAAATCCCTCTGCCCTCCGCGTCGAAGCCCTGTTGCAAGACCCCGCCCGACTGATTGCAACCACCCAGACAAGTTCAATTTTGTTTGCCGCCTTTGCCGCCGGGATTGCGGCGTTCAGCATCGCGCCACCTGTAGCGGAATGGCTCCAGTTGTTTTTTGGGTGCCCCCTGCGTTATGCGACCCCCGTGGGACTTGTAGGCGTTCTGCTTCCGGTTGCTCTTCTCACCTTGATTTTAGGCGGCATCGCCCCGCGAAGTCTTGCCCTCAATCACGCGGAAAGACTCGCCATGCTCTCGGTGCGTCAGGTCTCTTTTCTGCAATTGTTGCTTTCCCCGGTTGTCATCGTGGTGCGGGGGCTAGCCAATCTTCTGCTGAAACCTTTTGGCGGAACCGCGAGTTTTCTCTCTCCTGCCGCCAACGAAGAAGAACTCAAGATGATGGTGGAAGCCTCGGAGGAGCAGGGCGTTCTCGAAGAAAACGAGCGCGAGATGATCACCGCCGCCCTTAATTTCGCCGACACGATTGTACGCCGGATTATGACGCCTCGCATTGATCTTACCGGAATTGAAATTGAGGCGGGTGTGCCTGTGCTGATCCAGACGATCACGGAAAGCGGACACTCCCGTATCCCGATTTATGAAGGCGATTGGGATAATGTGGTGGGGGTGGTCCACGCTAAAGACCTGCTTGTGATCTCACATGATCGCCCGGTAGATGAAAGAGCGATTCGCGAGTTTATGAGTGTTCCCTACTTTATCCCGGAAACGAAAAAGATTGCCGACCTGCTTGCTGATTTTCGCCGTGACCGTCAGCAGATTGCATTTGTGCGGGATGAGTATGGAACGCTGGCAGGTCTGGTAACGATGGAGGACATCGTTGAGGAGATTGTCGGCGACATTCAGGACGAGTACGACGACGAAAAAGCACAAATCACGGTGATAGATGCCACGAATACGCTCTTCGACGGCATGACCGCGCTGGAGGATGTGAGTGATCGCATGGGCATCGAACTTCCCGAAGAGGACGCGGACACGATTGGCGGCTTTGTGTTTGCGCTTCTCGGCAGACAAGCGGAGCAGGGCGACTCGGTACAATGGGAAGACACGACTTTCGTGGTTGAGAACACCGACGGAAAGCGAGTGACGCAGGTTCGTATCGTGCATGACGCGCCGCTTGTTCGTACGGAAGCGGCTTAGAGCGATGACGCGACAGTGATGTCCGCAGGACTATCGGCGTAGCCGCAAGCGGCGAATTTATTCCGCCGGATGTGGGATCGATTTGCCGGGGTGGTGATGGATTGCCGCAACATAGTTGGCGCAAGAGTTTCGGCGCAGGAATGAATTCCGCGCTAGGAGGCGTGCCGCCCTGAATTGGACAAAACTCGGACACAAGACACGTTTTCGATCAAATCGCCTCCATGTGTCGCTTTGGCAGGGGTAATGCCCACTCGATAAACCCCAATTTCGAGTAGACGGCTTCTCCTGCGCTTTGTGCTTCGGTGAGCAGATAGGTTTCCGTATTCCCCTCGCTAAGCGAAAACGCCACTACTGCTGAAACGAGCGAAGATGCCACGCCTCTCCGCCGATACGCCGGGTGCGTGATTACTGAGTCAATGCGCCCCCACCTTTCCGCGACAAACAGCGAACACGCCCCTACCATCTTTTCTCCGACCCGTGCCAGAAACAGCCGACACAAAGGAAAACGCGCTTCGGCTTCCGCTACCCTTCGCCACATCGCCTCCATTCGCGAGTCTTCTTCATCCGAAACCTGAACTCTAACCCACTCCGCTCTCTTTTCCGACCCGGAAAGTACCTCCTCAATTTCCACTTTTTCAATGGAGACAAAAGGAGGCTTCGGCAAAGCATAACGCATCAACGTCATCTCACCGATCACGGGTAACACACCGCGCTTTCGCAAAGCCGCCCCGATTCCCTGCGCCTCAGCAATTGCGTCTATGTCCGCTACAACTCTTTGCCCCCGCGTTTTGTAAAACTCGATCACCTCAACCGCGATTTCATCGGGTGTCTTTCGGACGGTTCGCAATCGAGTTGCATGATTCGCGTCACGAAACTCTGGCAACTCCCGGTTCAGCCAGAAATCGCCGTATTCGCGGCGGTCTACCTTTCCCGCAAAGGCACGATATCGCCGCTCGTGTTCCGCATAACGTTCCGCCTCCGAGTTCGTCATAAACCGTTCCGCTCCTTTTCTCTTCGATCTTTTGACCGGGAGTTGAAAACTCATTTCATCCAAATTAAACAAGAGAGAGCGTCTTTCAGACGCGATACAAAGGCACGATCTCCCCAAAACTCCGCAATCTTGATCTTGAAGGAACAGGTGGCGAAAGAAGGAATTGCGCGTCTGAAAGACGCCCGTTCTATCTGCCGGGAGTTTTCAACTCCCGGAACAGAGGCACGCTTACTCCTCCGCTACGAATTTTTCTCTCAGGTTTGCTTCGGCTTGCAGAATGTGAGGCAGGGAGAGAGCGAACCCTTTTTTGATCTTGCCCTTTTTGTCCCAGGCAATTTCGCGCCACAAAACGAGAATTCCTTCCCCCTGACTTGCAAACTCCGAACGACGCAACAGCTCACAGGCATAAGTGGCGAGAGCAATATCCTCCCACAACTCAGGCGTAGAAAGCAAAGTCTCCAGAAGCATGTGAGAGTAAGATTTACCGAGACTTTCACCGAGCGAAGCGAGATAGAGTTCCTTTATGCGATGCGCGTTTCCCTGCGCCTTTTTGTTAGGCTGCTTCACTCGCAAATGCTTTGCCGACACCATTGTCGTACAGAACGCACAACCGCAATTCAGGTAAGAAGAGACAAATCTCCTGTTGGGTTGCGCCACAAGATCGAAAGACGTAGTCAGGTAGGAGGCAAATAGGTGAGCGAAAGGAGCGATTTCCTCTTTTGCAGGACGTGTGACGGTGGGAAGACTCTCGAAATTCCTCTCAATCCAATCCTGCGCGGCTTCCGAGAAGGAAAGCGACGAGTGAACCCGCTCGAAGTTCAGGCTTCCACTTTCGAGCGCATCACCGACCCACTTCAACAATCCATAACTTTTCTGGTGCAAATCAATCACCTGTGCCAATTTTCCTGCATCGAACATTTTCCTTTTCCCTCCTTTCCTCTTGTCTCTACAGAAGCGTTTCGCGAAAGACAATTCGCTCTGTCTCACAGGAAATTATGACCGGGCGCAGAGGACGGAAGTTGCATTTCTTCCTTTCTCTGTCTCGACAAAACTATATACTCTGCGATAAAAACTTTCCCGCCCCTTTTCTTTTGCCTCTGCAATAAGATATAATTGGCGTCTATGGCGAACGAGCGTGTCGCCGATCTTATTTTTTGGAGAGCGAGGAGCAGAGTAGCCCATGTCAGGACATTCTAAGTGGCACAATATTCGGTTACGTAAGGGAGCGCAAGACGCCAAGCGCGGCAACCTGTTTACCAAATTGGCGAAAGAAATCACAATTGCGGCGAAAGCGGGCGGTGGTTCGATAGACACCAATATCCGCCTGAGAATGGCGGTCACGAAAGCCCGTGAGTCTTCGATGCCCGCCGACAACATCAAACGCGCCGTTCAGCGGGGAACGGGAGAAATTGCGGGCGAAGCCTTCGAGGAAGTCATTTATGAAGGTTACGGACCCGGAGGCACGGCGGTTTTGATCGAATGTGCCACCGACAACAAAAACCGCACTGTCTCTAATCTTCGCACGATCCTGAACAAAAATGGCGGACGCATGGGCGAATCCGGTTCAGTAGCGTATCGTTTTCGACCTGTCGGGCATTTCACGATTGCAAAAAGCACGATTGAAGAGGACGCGCTTTTCACGCTTGCCATTGAAGCCGGAGCGGAAGACGTTCGTACAAGCGATACCGAAGTTTACGAAGTAGTAACGGAACCGGGCGACTTTGCGGCGGTGCGTCAAGCACTGGAAGACGCTAAAATAAAACTGCTTGATTCCGCCTACACGATGGAGCCTACCGACACGGTGACTCTGGAGGCGGAAGACGCACAAAAAATGCTGAGGATGATCGAGTGGCTTGAAGACGACGAGGATGTGCAGAACGTCCATGCTAACTTCGACATCTCGGAAGAGATTATGGCGACGCTGTAAAGGGGAGAAGTATTGAGTGTTAAGGATTGAGTGTTGAGTTGAAGATTTTCGCTTTTGCCCCTTCCCTGGATCGCGTCCGAAGAACGTTTTCGCCGGAGGCACTTAGCACAAGGATAAACTAGACCGTTGAAATTTATCAAAATCGTCTAAATCTATCAATTGTTGATGCCGGAATCGTTGACGAACTCCTCCCCAGCCCTCCCCTTACATAAGGGGAGGGAGGCAATACCGCTTTATTGAATCTGATTTTCTCAACAAAAAATAATTGCGAAATCTCTGAAACCATTTCCAGAGTTGATTCGTCTGACGGCTAAACTAGACCGATGCAAGTCCATGAGGCTTTAATTTGCATCGGTTTTTGCTTTTGCAGGGAATGATTGTTCCTGTAGAATCACAAATTTTTGTGGGTGGCTTTTAGAGAGAATAAGTGAGTGCCACTGTTCGGGCAGGGGCGATCACGGAGACGGAAACTAAATTCGTCTTATAAGGGAGGGACTCAGAGATGATGAGGACACGCACAGGAATAAAATGGGAGCGGATTGTCGCATTGACTGCGCTGGCGAGTGTGAGTCTTTGCCTTTCTCAAACGTCACAAGCACTCACGATCAAGGAGATCGAGGCGGATTTCGCCCCGACAAAAGGCGTTGTCTTTTTGCCGGACAATTCGACCCTGCCGATCACGGTCAGACTTCACCGAGACGGCAACGAACCTGCGGGAGGTGAAGTGCGGGTGCGCGTGGTTTCGACGGGAAGTTTCCCCGCCATTGACGTAACGCAAAAAGTGCGTCTCCGCGAGGGCAACGAAGATACCTTTGTTCATTTCAGCGTTCGTGTGCCGCTAATCGCCAATCATCGCTCTGTGCCTCCTCTCCAGAAATTGCGGGTTCAAGTCACCGACTCCGAAGACAAGTCTACCCTGACCGAAAACGAAAGTGATCTGGTTGTCAGAGAAGCGACGCACACTTTCCGTTTGCTTCTCCTCTCCTCCGATCCAACGAAAATGTCTTCACGAAAACTTTGGAGAAAGGCGAATATCGAAAACGATTTCTCCTCGGCTACCGAAAAAGAGAGGGCACCCAGTCAATCCGGTGTGGTTACTGCGAATATTACCTCGGCGAGTCTGCCTGAGCAGGTGGGCGGTTATGATATGGTGAATGCCGTTGTGTTTTATGGAGACACGCTGTCACAAGGAATGAACCTGTCCCAATGGAACGCACTTCGCCAATATGTGCGGGGCGGCGGTATTCTGGTGGTTCCCGGTCAGGAGAATTTTCCTGCACTGGAGAATTCGCTGATGACGGCTCTTCGCGAATCGAAACTCAAAAACGTAGTTCAGGATGACAATTTTTTGTACTCCAATCCTGAGCAAAAAAGTATCCCCTTCGGCAAAAACGCAGGTGCAAGACGCTATGGTCTCGGAGGCATTCTCTACTTCATGACTGATCCCTGCAATGCCAACTCACTTCTGGAATTTCAGGAGCGGCTACGTCCTCTCAGTAAGTTCGATTACTTGCTTCATGGAGCGGTATTTTCCCCGATAGCACAATTACACGCTCAGAGCCTCAACAACTACGAAAATACACTCGAGGACTCACTCGCCGGAGATTCTGCCGCGAAAACCCCTCCTTTTGGAGCAGTTGCGGGGTTTGTTTTCCTCTATATCGGTCTTCTCGTCCCCGCTAATTATTTGATCCTGAAACGATTAGGAAAACGTGAACTCGCGTGGCTGACGGTTCCTCTGCTTGCAGTTCAGTTTTCCGGCGGTGCTTACGTGCTTGGGCGTACCCTGAAAACCTCTCCAATGACCGCAAATCGGGTTTCCGTGCTGGAAACCTACGCAAACAGCAAAAACGACTTTGCGGGCTACGGTCAATTCTCGATTTACTCGGATCGCCGGACAAAGTTACAGATTTCTACAAAGGGAACGACCCTCGTTCCCCTGTCCAGTGACTACAGGGAAATTACGGGTTCCCCTCGCTACTCGGAAGATCAAACCCGTAACGCCGTCGGGAAAATCTCGGAATTTTCGATCAAGCAGTGGGAAGCAAAACGCTTTGCGACCGTGCTTTCCGACTTCCCTTATATCGGTGAAGGCGTCAATGCAAAGATGACGTGGAAGGGGGGGAATGCCACCGTCACCCTCACTAACAAAACCAACTACAAACTCAAGGGCGGATTTCTCGCGCTGAGTGACAGAACGGTCCTTGTTCCCCATTATTTGCTGGCGGATCATCAGGATTGGCGCGGCAACATAACGATCTCCGTTCCCGAAATGATGCCAGGGCAAACCCATATTTTACGCTTTAAGTGGTCCAGTAAAAATTCACAAACATCCTCAGCCAACTTCTCTAACCCGTCAGGAATACACCCTGAAACTCGCCTCCAGAAAGATTTGATTTCCTCGGTTCTGGATCGTAGTTCGTCTGATGTTTACTCGTCTGAAAGTGATTCTCCGGGCTATTTCTACGGCAACCTAGCGGCAAAAAGAGCAGCGGGAGGCGCGGAAAATCCGAGACCCTTTGCTTTTATTGCGTGGTTTGATCGCACTCCGTTCGAGGTAAAGGTGGACGGCAAGCTTATACCCGGCGAAAGCGCGAATCTACTTTATGTTCATCTTGACGACATAGATCCGATTTTCCCAATCAAAGTTCAGAGATCAGACAGGGAGAAAAACTAATGCTGTTTCCCGAAAACCCCGTTCTTCGCAAAGAGTTGCTTTTGCGCTTTCGCAT
>JACMPS010000431.1 GCA_014377395.1 Chthonomonadaceae bacterium | reverse complement strand
GTTGTTGCCTGAGGGAGTGGAGATGGTGATGCCGGGGGACAACATTCGGATTACGGGGGAGTTGTTGCAACCGATAGCGATGGAAGAGGGATTGCGGTTTGCGGTGCGCGAGGGCGGGAAAACCGTCGGCGCAGGCGTCGTCACCAAAATACTCGAATAATAAGAACCGACAAGCCGGTCGCCGTCGAAAGACGACCGGCTTGTTCTTGCGTCCATGAGAAAGAGTTCTCATGGAAAACAAAAAGAGAGAACAGGGACAATGGCAGCTTCAGGAAGACAGGATAAGGTGCGAATTCGCCTTAGGGCATTCGATCACCGTATTCTTGATCAGTCGGCGGAAAAAATTGTAGATACGGTTAAGCGAACCGGGGCGCGTGTGGCAGGACCCGTTTTGCTTCCTACAGAGAAATACATTCTTTGCGTGAACCGGGGTACGACGATTGACAAAGAGTCAATGGAACACTTCGAGCAACGAACGCACAAGCGTTTGATTGACATTTTAGAGCCGGGTCCGAAAACGATTGATGCTCTGATGCGACTGGACTTACCCAGTGGCGTAGACATCGAAATCAAACTGTAAATCAAACAAAGAGATGATTGATTGGCGACAATGGCGTGAAATGTCTACTGAATCGTTAGAAGCGGCGAGATGGATAGAACGCTATCATCCTCGCTCTTCGGTGAGCCGTTATTATTATGCGGCGTATCAGCAAGTCACTGCGGTTCTTCATTATCATGGAGGTCTTATTCCTCCTGATAACAGGGAAGCGTGGAAGCACAAAGATACTCCCGATATGATTGCCGCTCATTTTAGACGGTTTATCTCACGCCGAATTGTAAATGGGCTGATCAATGAACTCACCTATTTGTATCAACTGCGTATTTACTCGGATTATGTCAGCAATGTTATCGTGCTGAATCAGGTAAAAGACGCCAGAAAGTCTTCGCTTTATATCATTTCGGTTTGCGTCAAGATTTTAGAGGAAAGTAATGAATAACGTTCCTATAAACGAATCGCAACTGCAACCTGATGATGTTTATCACTGGCTTCAGAGACGAGCGGAAGAGAGTAATCTTATTATCCGTTTCGACTTCGATAAGGTCAAAGTGAAGAACAAGTGGCTCTATATTCCTTTTTATATTCCGGGTAAAGAAATTGACGAGCAGTTAAAACAAATCCAATCTATCCAGCATGAGTGGATGGATCAGGAACCTCAACCCGAGTGGGACTTTTTGCTGATTCCTTCGGCAAACTAAAAACTAGGAGAAGAATGTGGCAGACACAATTCTGGGCAGGAAAATCGGAATGACGCAGGTCTTTGATGATCGCGGTCAGATCGTCCCGGTTTCCGTGATAGAAGCAGGCCCCTGCATTGTCACGCAGCTCAAAAGTGTTGAAACCGACGGCTATACCGCCGTTCAGGTTGGGTTCGGAGAAATCCGTCCTCGACTGGTCAACAAGCCTGAGACGGGACATTTCGACAAAGCAGGCATCAAGCCTCTACGTCATTTGCAGGAAATTCGCACGGAACCGAGCGAAGAGTACACACTAGGTGAAGCCATTACGTGCGATATTTTCGCACCGGGACAGCGCGTCAAAGTCAGCGGCGTCTCGAAGGGTAAGGGTTTTGCCGGAGTTGTCAAGCGTTTCCACTTTCATGGTGGCGACGAGACACACGGCTCCATGATTCACCGAAAACCACAGTCCGGTGGCGCAACAGACGCGGCACGTACCTTCAAAGGAACGCGCAAGCCGGGACAAATGGGAAACAAACACGTATCGGTGCGTGGACTTAAAATTATTCGTGTTGATCTTGAGAGAAATTTGCTGTTGATCGAGGGCGCGGTTCCTGGTGCAAACGGCGGAATGCTCACTATTCAGCGGCTGGCACAGCGCTAGAAAAGAGACCGAAATGGCAACGATCCCCCTTTACAATCAAAAAGGCGAAACTATCGGAGAAATGCCGCTCCCGGACTCCATCTTTGGCGTGGAGTTCAACGGTCCACTCGTCCACCAGGCGATTGTCACCGAAGAAGGCAACTACAGACAGGGAACCGCTCAAACCAAAGAGCGCGGCGACGTGCGTGGCGGCGGACGCAAACCCTGGAAGCAAAAAGGAACCGGACGCGCCCGACAGGGTTCGATTCGCTCTCCTCAATGGCGCAAAGGTGGAACGGTCTTCGGACCGCACCCCCGCTCCTATCGCAAGGATTTTCCGGTGAAGATGCGACGCGGCGCGATGCGCTCCGTTCTCTCCCTCAAAGTCAGCGAAGGAACGATGATCGGATTGGACGCTCTTGCATTTGAGGCGATCAAAACGAAATCCGCAATCGAACTTTTGCAGGCACTGGGTCTCGGTGAGGCAAAGCGCGTGCTGGTTATCGTTCCCGCACACGATGCAACGCTGATCCGCTCAATGCGAAATATCCCGGAACTCGAACTGAGATATGCGCCTAACTTCTCGGTGCGCGACGTGCTGATTGCACACAAAGTCGTTCTTGTGAAAGACGCTGTGGAGAAAATCGAAGCCGTCTGGACGCCCCAGAGTGCAAAGCGCGAACAAATGAAGGAAGAGGTGGCGGCATGAAAGATCCGCACTACATTATTGAACTCCCTTTGCTGACTGAAAAAAGTACCGATCAGGCACACGCCAACAAGTACCATTTCAAGGTTCGCAAAGAGTCGAACAAAATTGAAATCGCAAAAGCCGTCGAACTGATTTACGCCGACCAGAATGTGAAGGTCACGGCAGTGAACACAATTAGCGTCAAGGGCAAAAAGCGACGGGCAATGGGCAAGGGTAAATCCGGCTACAGTCCCTCGTGGAAAAAGGCGATTGTCACAACCGAAGAGCCGCTTGTGCTCTTTGAGGGAGTGTAGATAAATGCCGATTAGAAAATTAAAGCCGACAACTCCCGGCAAGCGTTTCCGCTCGATTTCCACCTATTCGGAGTTGACGAAAAAGCCGGGTAAAAATCAGCCGGTAGACCCGCACAAAGCCCTGCTTTCTCCTTTGCACAGCACAGGAGGACGTAACAACAAGGGACGTATTACGCATCGATTCGCGGGTGGCGGCAACAAGAAAATGTACCGCATCGTTGACTTCAAGCGGAATAAATACGATGTCCCTGCCAAAGTACTGACGATTGAATACGATCCGAACCGCACCTGCCGTATCTCTTTGCTGGAATACGAGGATGGTCAGAAACGATACATTCTCACTCCGCAGGGAATGAAAGAAGGCGATAACATTATCGCTTCCGACAGTGCGGACATTCAGCCCGGAAACTCGCTTCCAATACGGTTTATCCCGATTGGTACTCTGATCCACAACATCGAACTTTATCTCGGTAAGGGCGGGCAACTGGTTCGCTCCGCCGGAACTTCGGCACAGTTGATGGCAAAGGAAGAGAAGTACGCTCAGGTTCGATTACCTTCTGGCGAAACTCGTCGTATTCTTCTTACCTGCCATGCAACGATTGGTGTTGTCGGCAACGCAGAACACGAGAACGAGTCTTACGGTAAGGCGGGTAAAAGTCGCTGGCTCGGTATTCGCCCACACGTTCGTGGAATTGCAATGACACCCCGCGATCACCCTCATGGTGGTGGCGAGGCTCAAAGCCCTATCGGACGCCGCAAGGGTCCTGCTACTCCATGGGGTAAGCCGGCTCTGGGTGCGAAAACACGTCGCAACCGTTCAACCGACAAATTCATCGTTCGCCGAAGAGACAAGAAATAGTGAGTGAGTATTAAGTGCTGAGTGTTGAGTTTTAAGACTTAACACTTAACACTTAACACTCTCCTCTGGAGATACTTTATGGGACGTTCGTTAAAGAAGGGGCCCTACGCCGATCCGAAGTTGTTGGCTAAGGTCGAGGGAATGAATGCTCGGAACGAGAAGAAAGCGATCAAAACATGGTCGCGTCGCTCCACGATCTTTCCCCAGTTTATCGGTCATACGTTGCTTGTCCACGATGGGCGAAAGCACATTCCGATCCTGGTCACAGAAAACATGGTTGGACATAAGCTTGGCGAGTTCGCCGTGACGCGCCTGTTTCGCGGACACGCGGGACAGCAGGTCGAGCGTCGCACTGGAATCAAGTAGATTTTTATAGATTTCAGGCAAGTAGAGTGAGAGAAGAGAACAAATTATGTCGAATGATACTCTGACACGGGGCGGCTCCGTTCGCCCGAAAGAGCATCGCGAAAACCGGAAGAAAAACCGGGGACGCAAGGTCGAAGACAATCAGGCGATGGCGATAGCGAAATTCATTCGCGTTCCCCCGCGCAAAGCCCGCCTCGTCATGGACGAAGTGCGTGGTCAATACGTCTTTGATGCCCTTGCGTTTCTGAGTTATATTCCGAATCGTGCCGCCGGATATATTTCTAAGGTGCTTTCGTCCGCCGTCGCAAATGCCGCTAACAATCACAATCTTGATCCGCGCAACCTTAAATTGATTGAGGCGCGTGTGGATGAGGGGCCTCGCATGAAGCGTGTTCAGCCTCGCGCTCAGGGAAGGGCTTATGCCATTCTCAAGCGAACGTCACACATCACCGTGATCGTTGAGGAAGTCGAGCCGAAGCCTCGTAAGCCTAAGAAAGTCGTTGCAACCGGAACCCGTGCCGCCGCCGCTCGTGCCGCACGCACAGAGACTGTTGCCGCTTCTCAGCCTGTCGAAGCCTCCGAAGTCGAAGAAACCGTAACTCCGGTTTCCGAAGTGGAAAACACTTCACCCGTCTCCGAGACCGTGAACGTGGAAACCGCTTCCGATAAAGCCGTTGAGACGACAACGGAAACCGCTGTTGAAGACACCACCGACGAGATCGGTGCGCCAATCGTTGGCGAGACGACTTCAGAAGACACCGCCGTAATCAAAGCGGAGGAGAAAGTATAACGCATGGGACAGAAAGTTCACCCAATCGGATTTCGCATCGGCGTCATTCGTGACACGGAAAGCAACTGGTATCTTCCAAAACGTGCTTTCGCCGCCGCAGTCTACGAGGATTATCAGATTCGTCGAGCGATCAAAAAAGAAACGCTCAACCAGTTTGTTGCCAAAGAAGACAAGCGTGATTTCCCTAAACTCGGACAGGCAGCGATTTCTCGTGTCCACATCGAGCGATCCGGAAACCGCGTCAAAGCGACTTTGCACACGGCGAAGCCCGGAATCATCATCGGACGACAGGGAAAAGGCGTTGATCTAATCAAAGCCGCCCTGGAAAAGATGACGCAAAAATCGGTACACGTTTCCGTTCAAGAAATCCGTACTCCCGATTCCGATGCTCAGCTCGTCGCCGAATCAATTGCACAGCAAATCGAAAAGCGTATTGCTTACAAACGAGCGATGCGTCAGGCAGTTCTTCGCGCCATGAAACTCGGCGTGAAGGGAATCCGTATCGCTTGTGCAGGGCGTCTTGCAGGTGCGGAAATGGCACGACGCGAAGGCGACAGACAGGGCAGTATTCCCCTGCATACTTTGCGTGCGGACATTGATTACGGATTTGCGGAAGCGGCAACGACTTACGGCAACATCGGAATCAAAGTTTGGATTTACAAGGGAGACATTCTGCCGGGACAACCCCGCCAGACGGTTGATCCTCGCCCGCAACGTGGCGAAGGTCGCCCGGATCGCTCCGGCGAACGTAATGATCGTGGTCGCGACGGCGGTGGACGTGATGGCGGACGCGGCGGACGTGACGGCGGCAGAGACGGTGGACGCGGTGGTTCCGGCGGCGGTCGTGATGGCGGTCGCAGTGGTGGCGGTGGAGGAGGTTACTCCGGTGGAGGTGGCGGCGGTCGTCCCGGTGGGGGCGGCGGTGGTGGCTACGCTGGAGGAAACAGCGGTGGCGGAGGTGGTCGTCCAAGTGGCGGCGGCT
>JACMPS010000430.1 GCA_014377395.1 Chthonomonadaceae bacterium | reverse complement strand
CTAAGGGGGTGAGAAGCGGCTCTCCGGCACGGGCGATTCCGCCCCCCAACAAGATCGCTTCCGGGTCGAACGCATTGATCAGCGAAGCGATCCCCGCCGCCAGTTCCTTCACCGAAAGAAGCCAGATCGAAGTTGCTTCCGCGTCCCCCTCAAGATGCGCTTTTACCAGTTCCGCAGTAGAGGCATACCGTTTTTCACCTCGTTTAGGGAGGGTACATTCCCCGATAGCGTCCTCCAAAGAGCCGGGAGTTTTCACAATGTCGAGATCACCGTGCGCGTTGAGGCTGATGTGTCCGAGATGTCCCGCCCTTCCGAGATGACCGTGTAACAAATTGCCGTCCACCATTGCCGCCCCGCCGACCCCCGTGCCGAGCGTCAGCAAAAGAACATTTCGGTAGCCTCGCGCCGCACCCCGCCACACTTCGCCGAGCAAAGCCGCGTGAGCATCGTTCAAGACCGGAACTCTGCCATAATCGTGCAGGGCGTCCGTCCAATCCAAGCCCTGAACGATCTCCATGCGCCCCTGCATCCACGCGATACTGCGCCCATCGGTTGCCACAAGACCGGGCGTGGCGATCCCCACACATTCCGGCGGTTTTCCCTGTACAAGTTCAAGAGAGAGGAGCAGAGATTTAACGCTTGAAATCCACCCACCCTGATCGTGAGCAAATTCCGAGGTCGGGTGCATGATCTGCGCGAGACTTTCCCCCTCTTCCGAAACGACAAGCGCTTTCAGGTTTGTCCCGCCGACGTCCAGACCAATGGCGTATCGGCTCATTGTGTCGCCTTTTCTCGTTTCCAGAGAAGCGGATTAACGGCATCATCATCAAGAAGATCACCGACTTTCAGCGTCGCGAAATAGTCCTCCGGCAAGATATTTCTCACGCCATTGAATGTGGAACCGTCCGGCATATACGCGCAGGTCATCGCCCGACGCGGTTTGTTCGTCATATTTGCCCCCGCTCCGTGCGCCGTCAATCCATTATGAAACACGGCGGAACCCGCAGGACAGGGACAGGCAATCGGTTCGATGTCTCGCCATTCCGGGTAAATCTTGAAGAGATCCGCCAGATTCTGTCCGATGCCTGCGTTGTCAAATCGAGCAGTTTTGTGGGAGCCAGGAGAGTACCATAACGCCCCGTTTCCGAGCGTTGCGTCATCAAGGGCTACCCAGATCGAAAGTGCGTGACGGGAGGAAAAAGACCAGTACGGGTTATCCAGATGCCAGCCCGTTGGGTTGCCAAAGGGAGGCTTAAAAAGAGCCTGATCATGCCAGATACGGATGCCGTCCACCCCCTCCAATGTTGCCGCCATCTCGCCAAGGCGGGAATCGAGCATCAGTTCTCTCATGCCCTCGTGCGTTTCGGCGAGCTTGAGGCACTGCGTAAACACGGAAGCGTAATAAGCGTCCGGGTCGCCCTGATTCGTCAGAGAACCCGTGATCCCTTTTCCCCCTTCGCCCTTACGGGAAATGCCGAGCCGTTCATCAACCGCCTCTTGTGTGGTGGTTTGCCAGTGCGTGAGTTCCTCAGAGTTGAGGAAGTCGGTGAGGACGAGAAAGCCGTTCTCACGATAAAAGGAGATTTGTTCTTCACTGATTTTTGTATTCATGTTTGTTCGCTTCATTTAGGAGGCTTTGCGTTTGAATCTCCCTAACCCTTACTTCTCAGTATTCCGGCACGGGCGTATAAATACTTTTCCCGCCCGTTCTATCCTCGCCGCGAAGCAGATAGATTTTGTGTCCGTTCATCTCATCGGGACGCGGCTCAAGGACAACGTGCGCAGGCATATAGCGCATCGTATAGCCGCAACGTCGCTTGTCGGAAAAGTTCGGGTTTGAGCCGTGAATTGTCCAAGCGTCATGGAAATGACACTCCCCAACTTTGAGTTCGAGATCAACGCTTTTGCTCTCATCAATCAACTCCGGCGCAAGGCGAAGACTGAACACGTTTTTCGTGGGGTCTACTGGGATATAAGCGTCTTGAGCCGCCCTGAACGCCGTGTGCGACTCAGGAATGACACGCATACACCCGTTTTCCAGCGTGGATTCGTCCACCGCAAGCCAGAGCGTGATGACTTCCATTGGTGTCAGACGCTTGTTCCAGTAGGCTCCGTCCGTGTGCCAGGGAACAGCTTTGCCGTTCCCTTTCGGTTTGGCGATAAAGTGGCTTGACCATAGCACAATGTTGGGCCCGATAAAGCCTTCAATGATGTCGAGAATACGAGGATGCGCGAGATACTTGAAAAGCCACGGATCGGTGAAGTGTGGCACGTCCATTTCTTCGGGGCGTTTGTCGGGTGGAAGTGCCGCGATCATTTCGTCTACATGATGCGTTAATAACGCCATTTCCTCTTCATCGAACACACGCCCCATTTTGAGATAGCCCTGATCTTTGTAAAAGGCAACCTGTTCGGGCGTGGTATGGGTAACAACGGGTGAAGCGGAAAGCGGGGGTTTGGTAAGGGAAGGCATCTTAGGGTTCTCCTGAAAAAACGTATGGCTTCATTGACTCGCATCAAAATCTATTATTGTTGAGTTTATGTTGAATCTATTGTAGAGAATTTAAGGTAATCTTGCCACTAAGTGATATGATAATAGGAGAAAAGGGCAGAGATTTCTGGGCGGTCAGAGGATCGCTACGATCTTTTCACGAGAATAAGTTGAAATGACACGACAATCGGTTATAATGGAACACTGCTCCTACTGTTCGATCTTTCCCCTTAAGGCTTAACACGAAATGAAGCGTCGCAATGTTTCGATTGACGTGACAAAAGGCTTGCTCGCAGTTGGTATGGTGTTCGCTCATGTCGTGCAACTGCTTGGTAACGATTCGCCCTTTCTCAAACGGCTGGTTCTGCTGTTGAATCTGGTTTCGTTTTCCGGGTTTTTCTTTTGCTTTGGATTTGCGGCGTGGGGGGCTTACCTTTCCAAGCCGCAAATTCCCTGGGCAAATGTGGTGCGAACTGCGTTTAAGTGCTACTTTGCCTTTTTGCTGTCGGGGATCGCCTACGCCGTTTTAATCGGAGGGCAGGCGTTCAGCATAAGCGAGGTGTCGCGGATCACCCTTTTGCGAGAAATCCCCGGTTACTCGGAGTTTTTGCTTTCCTTCTCGCTGATCCTACTCCTCAGTTGCCTCGCGACTCCCCTCATACGCCGCGCCACCGATTCACTAAAGAATTTGGGAATGACAATTTTACTTTGTCTGGCGGTCACTTTGTTGCCTTCACGATTCACTTATGACCCCCTCTTGGGATTGCTGATCGGGGGTTCCGGGACACTTTACTTCCCGGTCATTTCCTATTTGCCCTTGTTTCTGATTGGCGTTTTCCTTGCAAGATCGGAAGACAAATTCAAGAGTTCGTGGGTTTTCATTGGTGCGGGAGGCACCCTTCTCTTTCTGGTCTTGACCGCCCTCAAAGTCCCGATCTCGCGCTTTCCTCCTTCGCCGCTCTGGATTCTCGGCTCTATCGCTCTTGTTTTCGTTTACTATGGGGCGGGGAGAGCCATTGCAAGGTTTCCACAAAATCCGGTCACTCGTTACTTTAATCTGGTGGGCAACAACGTCTTATTCTACTTACTTCTAAGTAATTTGACCCTCTTCGTGCTGAAGACTCGGTATGGTCTCGCTTCCCCCGATCTCAAGCAAACGCTCATAATTTACGGCATTCTGATGGTGGGCTTGTCCTTCCTTCAATCCATTGTCGTAGATTCGTCCAAAGCCAATAAATCGCTTAATGCCGAGGTAGGGGTTAGGGAATAGGTGATAGGGATTAGGGAGAAGCAAGGGAAAGTGTTGAGGTAAAGATATACTTTTCTCTCCCTATCATTCTCTGTGCCTCTGTGTCTCTAACGAAGTGAGTGGTTGACATCTCGCTTTTGCGTAGAGAAAGTGTCCATTTTTGTGAGGGTAATTTTTCGACAAAACCAAAACGAATGGAAAGGGGTAGGCAAAGATGACGTGGATTAAAACGATACCGATTTCGCAGGGGGACGCACTTCTCAGAAAAGCGGTGGAGGAGCAGGACGCGCTTTACCCATCCGATTATTCCGTGCAGGTGCCGGGACTGCCGCCCGATGATTACGCAGGAATTGTGGCAGCACACTCCCTGATTCCCGAAGCCCTCAAGCACGCCTTCGCCACGTTCGGCGCGTGTATGTCTCCCGATCTTCCCTTAAATCGCCGACAGCATGAATTGATTGCAACCGCGGTTTCTCAGGCGAACTGCACTTTTTACTGTAGCACCGCACACCGAGAATTTTTGCGGAGGGCGACGCACGATGACGCTCTTGTAGAGGCAATGAAAACGGATTATCGCACCGCACCACTCTCTGAGGCGGAGCGCGTGATGGTCGAGTACGCAATGCAGATCACGCAGGACGCCACGCAGATCAGCCGCGAAACTCATGCGCGTCTTCACGAAGTCGGCTTTGATGATGTCGCGATTCTGCAGATTACGATGATCGCCTCCTGGTTTAACTACATCAACCGAATGGCGGACGCGCTCGGTGTGGGGCGCGATTAAGCGACAATGTATTGCTCTGAGGACAAAGTTGTGTCACCGGATGGGATTGCGTCCTCTTCCTCGAAGGGTCACGGTTCGGGTGAAATCGCCCCATTGCGTCGCCCCCACAATCGCATCAGTAGAGACAATCTGAAGAGTCCTGTAAGTAACGCAAGAATCCCTGTGTAAACCGGTGAATTGATGTTGTTTACAGTTTCGGCAAGTTTGGTGTTGTTCTCACGGATGACCTTAGAATAATTGTCGAAGTTCGTGAGATAGGTTGCTACATCTGTAGTATCCACTCTACTTGATGCGATCTCCGCTTTTGTAAGCGTCAGTCTATTGAGAGCATAGTAGTTCCTTTGCACTTGCCACATCGTCAGCAGAGGGCTTCCAATGATCAGAACGAGGATGACAATTACCGCCAGAGAGAACAAAAATATTTCGACTTGCCAAAATTGGTAGTCCAGTATATGAGAAATAAAGCGTTAAAGCGGCGGCTTGTTGCAACTTATAATGACAATCAATTCTATAACCGTCACAACTTCAGCAACATTGTTGAGAAAGACCTAATGTATGACATGAGGTACGTTCTGGCTCTCTTCAATTCGTCTTT
>JACMPS010000429.1 GCA_014377395.1 Chthonomonadaceae bacterium | reverse complement strand
TTCAAACTTAGTTTGTTGTGCTTGTTTTCGTTCGGCGAGATAATAGCCCCACCAACCCTGTGCATAGGATTTTCGCTCGACCCCCGTGTCCAAAAAAAGGGTTTTCCCGGCGTCTTGCATCCGCCATGAGCCACCCAGTAATTCTGCGAGTGACTCCAGGACGGAACGGAGAGAGCGATTCTTTGTGTGAAGAGTGACGCGCTGATCTCGAAAGCCTGCGGAGGCGAGAAGAACGAGTTCTGGTTTGCTCCATTGCTTGAGTAACTCGGGAAGAGGAATGCCTGCCCTGTGCACGGTGACCCTGGTGGCTTCCAATTTCTGAAACGTTGTATTGACATCTACCGGAACTTTAGTGGGAGCAGAAGGTTGCGGAGTGGTTTGAGGCGGAGCAAAGCCAGACAGAAGCGAACAGGAGAGGAAAGCAAAGGGGAAAAACATCGAAGCACCTCCTTATAGACAAGTGATGCCACCTCTTCGAGAGAGGTGACATCACTTCTGCAAGCAATTTACAGTGAACAGGTTGGGGTTAAATACCAACATGAACGGAGACAGTGTCCGTTGTCATTGTCCATGCTTGTGGAAGCGGGATGTATCCGAAACCAGGAATGAAGGTCAGGGTCACAGTGACGCCAGTGTCAATGCCCAAACGGTATAGTCGCCTGGAAAGCCCAACTGTTTGTAAAATTCCCTGAAAATCATAGGATTGCAGGAGCTTTTAACATCAAATTTATTGTTCTGCACAACCCCTGCAGGTCTACTGATCCTCAAATTTCCAGTGTCCCAATTTGAGAGACCAGGGCAGAAGACAGTATTTCTGAAAGTGCCTCGAAAACTTAGTTCTGTCGTACTGATAACGGAATTAATTCCGAGTAATGCAAAAGCACCATGCAGGTGGTAATCCCTGGGCGTGTGGCTCCAGTGAAAGAGAGTGCAGGCAAGAGCAAGCAACCTGCAAGCGTTAAAGCCAATCGATTCATTTCGTGTCTCCCTGTTGTTTGAAGCAGTGCATTGAATTCTGCTCTGTATGGATGATCACAGACAGCAAGATTAAAAGCGAAGTTTTTGCTGTCAGAATTACTATAACATAGGCATGATAAGGATGTCAAGTCAATATTTGTATTAAAAAGACTTTTTTGTCACAGACTCTTCCGGTTTGCGTCTTATGAACGCAAACGAAAAAGATTTTTGTCCTGCCAGTCTCAAATGTCTCAAAATTAATGGGATTGCGGGTAAAATTTGCAATACCAACTCGGTAGGTGCTTATCATTCAAACAAAACGTTCCGAACTTTCAGAGAACTTTGAATCTATTGCGGGTGGTGAGAGGCAGGCTGTGAGTGAGGTGCCACTCCAATGGCGCGTCCACTTACTTATGCGCTCACGGCAAAGTCTCCCTTTGCTCTTGCTCACGCTGTTGTTTGCGGATGTATGTGTCTGGTTTATCTTTGGGGCGTGGATGCCCGTTTTGGCGGCAACATTGCTGTTGCTCGGCTCCGTGCGTGACTACCTTTTTCCTTTATCCTACACACTCGATGACGAGAAAGCAACGGCAACCGGATTTCTGACCCACGCGACGATTCGCTGGAGTGAGGTAAAACGAGTCGCTGTCGGCAAGCCGGGGATTCTGCTCTCTCCTTATGCAGAGCCGTCCCGGTTGGACAGTTTTCGGGGGATTCTCCTGCGCCCTGCACCCGTTGGTCTTCCCTGTGACCGCGCCACTCTCCTTGTCGAGATCGCGAAGTTGCGGGAGCAAGCAAAGGACGCAGAGTGATAAGTTTGTCAATGATTCGATAGATTTAGTCGTCAGAATGATTGATCAACGGTCCTGTTTATCCCTGTGTTAAGCACCTTCGGTGAAGGCGTCCTACCGGACGCGATGCGGGGAGAACAGACAATCCTCAACCCCCTCCTAACCTCCCTCTTGCATAAGGGGGAGGAACCTAAACGCAAATTGACGGAATGAAATAGTCGGGTGAAAACGATGTTTGATTGGGATGCCGAACTTACCGGGGAAGCCCGTGAAGAATTTATTGAAGCAATTGTAGAGCGAGTGCACGGCTACGGCTTAACCTCGCCCGCCATTTTCTTCCTGGAGATGCACAAGCCGCTTCATTTTATCGCGGGGCAGTCGGTCTTACTCGGTTCCGGGTTTCTCGCACCGATTTTCGGGGCGAAAAACGTTCAGAAAATGAGTAAACTGCTTGAAAAGCGAGACAGTATCGAACTGCTTATTCAGCGCATCGAAGAAAAAGCCCTTTTACCGAAAGCCTTGAATACAAAAGCCTGACCCGGAGCCGCTATGGAACACGCAAACGTCGCCATTCGAATCATTATGCCCGTGATGAGTATTATCATCGTTTATTGCATTATGATTGCGAAAAACAGAAATTTCTTTATTCGCAGAATTCAGGGTCTCACCGCCATTGATGAAGCCATTGGACGCGCCACTGAAATGGGACGCCCGATGGTCGCTACGGGAGGACTTTCCGTTAAAGGCGGAATCGAAATCGTTTCGCTTCAAGCCCTCTCGATCATCACCTACGTCATTCGTGCCTCCGCCCGGTTTTCCACTCGCACCATTGTTCCCGTTTATGAGCCGCAGATGTTGCCCGTCACACAAGAAGCCGTTCGCGACGCCTACACCGTCGAGGGACGCCCCGAAATGTACAACAACGGTGACGTGCGCTTTCTGACAAATCAGCAATTTGCGTTTGCGGCGGCGGTTGCAGGAACGATCTGGCGGGAGAATGCCGCCGCCTGTTTCCACTTTGGATACTACTACGCCGAGTCGCTCATTCTTGCGGAAACGGGGCAACAGGTCGGAGCCATTCAGGTTGCGGGAACCCCTACCACCACACAAATTCCGTTTTTCATCGCCGCTTGTGACTACGTAATTATCGGCGATGAGTTTTACGCGGCAAGTGCCTACCTTTCCCGTGAGCCTACTCTGCTCGGTTCGCTTGTCGGGCAGGACATCGCAAAAGGGTTGGTGATTTTGCTGACTCTCATCGGCACGGTTCTGGTTTCGATCTCCAGCGCACAAACGGGTGTCGGCAAATGGTTTGTTGACTTTCTGACCAAATAACAAGTCGAGCGAAAGAGTTTTACTTTTCGCAAATGGGAATGACCCTTGCTCTCTCAATACTTCCAACCTGTCTCCGGAAACGTGTTCTGGCTTTACATCGCCGGAGCCGCCGTCTTCACATTGATCCTTATCGGCGTCCTCATGGCGATCCCGCAAAGTCTGCGAAAGCCAACGCTGATGGGCGTCACCTTTCTCGGCGGTCTCTTCTTCGCCTTAGAGTTTTTCCTGCCTGTGCATCCGATCAGTGCCGACGGAAAACAGCAGGGTAACTTTCTGACGCCCCTTGTCGAACCTTTCGGCAATACCACGCCCGTGATTATTGCGCTGGCGGTGGGTCTGGGATTGGTCAATCTTTTTCAGGTGCATGGACGCCGAATCACCCGGCGACAGGAGGGGTGGGGGAACAGTCTTGCCTTTTTCATCGCTACCTTCGCGATGATGTCCATTAACATTCTGGACAAAATGCATCCGAATTCGATCAACAAAAACCTGAACAAAATTTTATTTGAGGGAACACTCGCCGCCCTTGATGCGACAATGTTTTCGATTATCGCCTTTTATATTGTCTCTGCCGCTTATCGCGCTTTTCGGGTGCGCTCGGTCGAGGCGACAATGCTCCTCGTAACGGCGATTGTAGTGATGTTAGGGCAAATCGCTATCGGGCAGTTGCTGACCTCGTGGCTTCCCACGGACGGCTTGCTGGCAAATTTCCGCGTCGAAAATATCCGCACCTGGATCAACCAAGTCCCCAACTCCGCCGCCGTCCGTGCCATTTCGTTCGGACTGGGAATCGGTAATCTGGCAATGGCGTTGCGTATCTGGCTTGGTCTGGAGCGCGGCAGTTACTTCGAGGGATAGGCGGGACAAACCATGAACTTTCTTACGTTTCTACAAACCGTAGACCGCCGTTTTCTGTATGCAATGCTTTTGCTGGCGGTCTGTATTCCCTTTTTCTACACCCCGGAAATCCGGGTTCCGATTCAACCTTCGACACAGAAAATGTACGACGAGATCAACGAACTCAAAGAAAACGATTTCGTGCTGTTCGGAGTGGATTGGGGCGCAGGAACACGCGGCGAAAGCCGCGCTCAAACCGAAGCTCTGATGCGTCATTGCATGAAAAAGAAACTTCGTATCGCAATTATGGCGATTGGAGAGCCACAGGCAAAACAACTCACGCAGACAATCGCACTGGCACTCCAAAAAGAGTATGGCTACGAACAGGGCGTCAACTGGGTTAACTTCGGATACAAAGCCGATCCGGAAAACTACCTGAAAGCCTGGGTTCAGAACATTCCCGGTTCGATTGGCGTAGACATCCGGGGGGTTCCTGTTGCCACGATGCCGGTGATGAAAGGTATTACCACAGCGCGTGACATTGACTTTATGCTCGACATCACCCCGACCTCTTCCTATGAGAGTTACATCAAATTCGTGCAGGGTTCCTTTAACCGAAAAATGGGCGTCGCCGTCACTTCGGTCATGGGCCCCGAAGCCTTTAATCGGCTTGACAGTAACCAGATCGTCGGTTTGATCGTCGGATTGCAAGGAGCCGTGGAATACGAGCAACTTCTGGGCTACAAGGGAGCCGCAACTCGTGCTTCGATCTCGTCGTCGTTCGCACATCTGCTGATTATCGGATTCATCATTTTAGGAAATGTGGCAATGATTCTGGAACGCCGTCAACGCGCCCGACTTTCGATGGGAGGAACCGCTTAGATGACACAATTTTCTCCCTGGCTCGCTTCTCATGTAGAAACGATCATGCTCTGGACAGGAGCGATCTGCACGATTGCCCTGTTTTCGATCCTCTACAAAGAAAACAAAGTCTACCGCGTCTTCGAGCATATTTTTCTCGGACTCGGCACGGGCTACATGGTTTCTACAAACTGGAACGACATTATTTACCCGAAATTGTGGGTTCCTCTCTGGGACAAAGGCGAATGGTGGCTCGTGTTCGTCCTGTTCGCAGGGCTGTTCTACTACTTTATTTACTCAAACAAATTCAACTGGCTTGCGCGACTTGTGATCGGGTTTTTCCTCGGTGTCACGTCCGGCAGAGCCTTTCAGGAGTTTGTCAACGACATCTGGCCTCAGGTCGCAACTTCGTTCAAGCCATTGATTCCTCACGCGGCAGTTGCGGGGCCCACAGCAGGAAAAGCCCTTGTCAAAGAACTGACCACCTCCGGGGCGATCAATAACCTGATTTTTCTCGTCATACTGTTGTGCGTGATGACGTACTTCTTCTTTTCGTTTGAGCAGAGACATCCGGTGATCAAAGGCGCTTCCAAATGGGGGCGTTGGCTGATGATGTTTACGTTCGGGGCGATTTTCGGCTCAACGATCATGGGACGCCTCGCGCTTCTCATTGACAGGGTAGACTTTCTGCTGAACGATTTCGGACCGCAAGTCGGAGGAAAAGGAGTCATGTTCGCGCTTTTGATGGGAGCCGCCGTGCTGATCGTCTACCTCGTCTCGAAAAGCAAAGGGCAGGCACCCGAATACGAGGCATAAGGAACCCCTCCATGCTGTCAAGAATACGCCTGTAGGTGAGCCTGAGCGGAATCGCATTTTTTACGGCGGTTTTCGGATACGCTTTTATCGGTAAGATTTTCAATTTTGCTGAAATGAAACCGGAAGATACCCAGCCTACAAGCGGGTACAGGGCTGTGTTTGCGGTTTCGTTTCTTTGTTTTTCCTATGACCTCTTCAGATTCCGAAAACTTCCGAATTAACGGAAACTGAAACTCTGAGGCACGTCTGTGCTTCGCTCCGCAACGATGCGGAATCATAACTCTTGAATCATTACTTTTGTTGAGAGAATACAAAAGTAACCTTCGTTCTGCCGAGAAGGACAAACCTGGCTATTATCCGCCGATCAAACCTGAGAAACAAAAAATTATGCAACACAAATCACTCTTAATGGCAATGACGCTTTTTTCACTGGGGGTGAATCAGGTTTTTGCTCAGACGACTACCCGTGCCAATGTGACCGCCAACACCGTCGCAAATCAAACAAGCGGCACTCAAACCGTGCAACTTTCTTCAGGCGGCAATTTCGTTCTTTTTG
>JACMPS010000428.1 GCA_014377395.1 Chthonomonadaceae bacterium | reverse complement strand
CTGAGGTCCAGGTCTCCGCTTTCTCCCACCGCCGGAGAGGCCATGAAGTCATTCCGATGTGAGCAGCGATCTCCTCCAAGCGACTTCGCCCTGTATCAACACGGGCAGTGTCTCTGCGCCGAACCTGCCCGCCACCGACCTTGATGGTTTGCCGCGCAATTTTGGGGGCGGCGTGGATATGGGAGCCTATGAGACATGGCTTGCTTCCTACGGTCTCTGGTTTGTAGATACATCGGCGGGCAACGATACGAGTGGCACGGGTTCTCCGAATGCTCCTTACAGGACTGTCGCCAAAGGCTATGCCATTGCCAGTAACGGACACAAACTCTATATCAAGGCGGGCAACTATGGAACGGACAAATTGCCCGCTCTGCCACGCATGACCAAATCCCTGCGTTTGTTTAACTGGCTCGATACCGGGCAAGCCCGAATCGGCAAGCTCTGAACTACGCGGGAAGTTTGGATAGCACAAAAAAGTCTGACGGGATCAGCCCCCCACCCCCAACCCCTCTCCCAAAATCCGGGAGAGGGGAGCCAAGACAAATGCCCTCAACATTTGCACAATCTGGGAGAGAAGAGTTAACACAGATACCCGCTCTCTCTCTGCTTTTTATCTCTTTTTATCCGGCTATTTGGAGATTGCTATCGGGAAGTTCGGCACGGACGGCGGCTTTGCCGTCGTCGGGTGCTGACTGCCCCCCGTCAATTCCTTCACGCGCTCGGAGAGAAAATAATCCAATCCCGTAATCGTAATTCGCCCGTCTCCTTTCAGGTCGGCTTTCCCGTCGAGACCTTCCAGAAGGGCTTTGGTGAACGCCCCGTGTCCCCATTTTTCGTCTTCGAGTGCAAACTCTTTCCCTGTTGAGGCGGAGAAAACAATCGCTCCGTTTTCCGCACTGGAAAGTTCATTTACAATTGAACCGATGTCGGAGCCAATGGCTTTTGTTTTCCCGCTTGCGCCCCCGGAATGGCAGGTATCCACGAAGAAAACGACTTTTCCGGCGATGTCCTTGATCGTTTTTTCGATCTCGTAAAAGAGAACCCCGGTGCTACGCTTGCGTCCCATGTCGAAATTGTAGGGGACATAATAGTAATCGCCGCTTCCGTCCTGAACACCATGCCCGGAAAGGAAAATCATCGCCACATCGCGAGAAGTGGTTTGTTTTTGAATCCATTCCAGACCGTCCAGAGTGGCTTCTTTCGAGGCGGCGTCATCGGTCAACACCCGCATTTCCACGTCACGATAAAGTTTTCCGCTCTGCTTTTTCATTACTTCGGCAAAATCGGAAGCGTCTTTCGCGGCAAAATTAAGCGTGTACTCCGGGTTTTTGTACTTGCTGACGCCGATTGCAAGCAGGTAGAGTTTCGGCTTGATGACTTCTTCGACAGTTCCTTTCCAACGTACCTTCAGGGTGATCGGCGCACTTGCTCCGTGCTTGTTCTCGGCGATGATCGTGATTTCACAGTCACGCGGCGGAAGAGGAACATCGAGCGATTGGGCGGTTTCAGGGGCGGTTTTGCTGTCCACCTCCTGAATTCGCTTTGTGCCGCCTATGGGTCTCCCGTCCACCAACGCCCGAACTGCCGTCACAGGTGCGTCGGAGGGCGTCCGTACCGCAAATTCAACTTTGAGGGAGGGCTTAGAGACCTCGACATTGTTCTCCGGCGACTTGATTGTCACAAGCGGTGGCAGAGTTTTGTTGACCTCCACAACCTCGGTTTTTCGCCCTCTATCCGCGTCGGCAAGACGCACGGCTTCCGCCTCTCCCCCCGCCGGAATCATGCGCTCGATCACGTCCGGGCGATAAAATGCGGCACGAAAACGAGACGCCGGAAAAAAGTCCGCTTCTTGTTCTTTGCCCCGATTGATGTGCCACCCGATGAGGTCTTCACTGCCTACCGCCGCATCGTAGTAGCCCTTTTGCGTCCAGGCGACCCACTGCTTTTGATCGTAGTGGATGAACAGTGCCACCAACGGCTTTGAGTCTTCCGTAGTAAACCAGCGAGCCGTGCCGTCACTGGAGAGGATCGCACCGATTTTGCCGTTTGTCGAGACATTGATGTGCCAGATGGTTGCCGCAACCGAGACAACCCAGAGTTGTTTACCCTCAGAGTCAATCATCTGGAGCGTGAAATCACTTCCAAGGAGAAAACGCTTTTTGTCAGGCATAATCGCAATACAGCGAGTCGTTTCATTGGGAAGCAGGGTGATCGCATGACCGTTTACTTTCGGGTGCATCCCGTTTTCCCAGTCGGTGATTTTCAGACCGGGAGCCTCCGTCACCGCAACATGAAAACCATCCTCCTTGCCTTTTTTAAGTGCCGCCTCTTCCCCCTCAGCAATTTTCAGGTCGAGTTTGCGCCCATTGAGATTGAAGCGCAATGTCTCTTTGTCGCCGGCGTGAGCGGCGTACTGAATGGTTGCGCCGTCTTCGGACATCATAAAAGTCGTGTTGACAAGATCAATGGTGGGAGCCTCAAAGCGTCGCACCTTGTCGCCTTCCAGCACTCCCCAAAGCGGATCGGCAGTGGCGTAGAGGGTGGCACCCAACTTGAGCGGGACGAGAGCCGTGATCGTCTGTGAGGAAGCCCCGATGTCCACCGGTTTGCCCTTTCCCTCTTTGTCCCAGCGACGAATGATTCGGGTTGCTGTCTCTCCCTCGATGATTGCCGCCCGTCCGCCTGCGAAAAGTTGCTTTCCATCAGGGGACCACGCCACAACATCGAAGGCGGCGAAGGGAACTTTGATGTCATCGGTTTTCGGGGAGTAGAGTGGTTTAAGGTCGTTCCCGGAAACTACATTCACATTTTTGGTGTCCCCGTATCCCACCGCAATTCCTGTACCACCGGGCGTGTAGGCAATGCCGTGCGGGTGAGTG
>JACMPS010000427.1 GCA_014377395.1 Chthonomonadaceae bacterium | reverse complement strand
TCATTTCCAAATGCGATCTCGGAAGCGGTGCCATGTATCGTATCAATCCAGAGCGCACCCAGTGTGCTCCTCGCGCCTCCCGTTGTGGGATCAGGATTTGTGTGCCAGGACATCGTGACCACAGCGATCCCCGATTTTGGTAACCACTGTGGATTCAAACTCCTATCATAAGCGGCGAGTTCGATTTGCTTGCGCCAGATTTCACGACTTCGGCGTGTCACGGCGTCCCAGAGAGTAAGACTGACTTCCGTGATTTCTTGTGGGGTTCCCACTTTTCCCGAACGGAACTGACGCAGGGCAATCACGCTTTGCGAATCGGGAGACCATGACGCCATCACAGTTTTACCGCTTGCCACTAACTCCGATTCGCCAATGAGTAGCACTTGTTTGCCATACGATACGTAAGACGGTAAGCCTCCCTGACCGCCTTCCCGTCCATAAACCGAGATCGGGTAGAGTGCCGCGCACAGTCCTAAAATCCCCAGACGCGCAATAAGTTTTGCTTTCATCGTTCCGCTTCTCCGTGATAGTTCGTTCGATAGGATCACTCGATTATCACATAGACACAAGCGGAAACGTACAAAGTTCGATACCTCACGAAAATAAAAAAGCGAAGAAAAGAGTTTCCTCCTTTCTCCGCTCACAACCATGACGCTTTCTTTCCAGTCTACTCCGGTTTGGGTGTTTCGGGTTTCGGTGCTTCCTCCGGTTTCGGGTCTTCTTTTGGAGCCTCACCTACAATGAGTTTTGCGACAAGCCACTCTACCGCTTTCGCTTTGACAGCGGCGTTCATGTCGTGTCCGCCATTAAACCAGATAATCTCTTTCGGGGCTTTTGCCTCATTATGGAGCAGATAGGCGGCGGGAGCAACGACAATCACATCCGTCTTGCCGTTCTGCATCAAGATCGGACGCCCCGCAATATGGGAAATGTAAAGCGAGGGGCAAGCCGAATAAACCGAATCACGCTGTTTTGCAAGCGTGGCTTTTGCGAGGGGCAAAACCGGGTCTCCCCCCACACAAAGCGAAAACGCCGTGACTCGCGTGTCAACTCCGCCGAGAATGGAACCCATGATCGAACCCATGCTGTAGCCAATTAGACCGATACGCGAACTGTCCACATCCTGCCGCGTCGCGAGATAATCAAGGGCTTTGCGATAATTGCGGGTTCCCTCGTGGACAGCCGTAACCAGCACTTGCTTTGTCCACATATTTTTGCCTGCCTTGCGTTGCGCTCCGTGTTCGGGGGCATCGAGCGCGAGAATGGCGACTCCCTTTGCCACAAGCGACTTGCCGAACATCGCAATCGCAATCTCCTTGTTGTTCGTCAAGCCGTGAAGCACAAGAGCAACCGGATAAACGCCGTCCGCTTTCGGACGCATAAAAGTGCCGGAAACGGGTTTGCCGTTCGCTCCCGCAAAAGAAAGACGAATTTCAAGCGCGTTTGCGTTTTCCTTCGGGGTCTCTTTCACTTGAGGAGGGGCATTATTGTAGGCGTAAGCCTTTTGCAGTTTTTCCCAGCCGGGAGATGGGATATTGGCGAGCGTGGACTTGACGGACGCCGAAGCGGAATTAGCCAGGGCTTTTGTCTTTGTCGTAGCACGCTTGACCGCTTTCTTCGTGGCTTTGACGACCTTTTGCGCGGTCTTCGTTACCGGGTTCTGCGCGTCTGCGGGTGGGGCAAACGCAATCATGTAAAGGCAAATACCGAGGGGGAATAAAGAGGAACGCTTCATTGTCTTTTCTCCTGACCTCACTCTCTTCATTTTGCTTTGACGCAAAGGGCACGTTAAACTAAACTAAGCAAGCGAGGGTTAAATTGTCAGAGAAAAGACTGTCTTTAAGAGAAATACGTTCCCTTTTATAAGCGCAACTTTACACCCGGTTTAGACCCGTGCCTTCCAGCCATAAGGCACATACTGCCATTTCAAGTTTTCACCATCCACATCGAACACGGAAAAGCCCTCCGGGTGAACACCGAGCCGGGGTCCCTTCCACCACTCGCCGCAAATCGCACCCGATGTAATGTACTGTGTTCCTAAATAGGTACAATTTTCCACGACGTGCGTATGTCCCTGCAAGACCGCCTTAATGTTGTAGGGGGCAAACAATTCACGCACCTCTTTGCCATTTGCGACGAGGTATTTGTCGGTGGGAGCCGTAGTCGTCCCGATGTTGTACTGAGGAAAAATCGAAAAAATCGGGACGTGAGAAACTACCACAACCGGAAGTTGAGTGCCATGCTTGACCAGCGCACTTTTCATAAAGGAAAGTTGGGCGTCATCAATCGCGGCTTTCCAACCGCCGGGTGTGCCGGGTTGAATCGAGTTGAGGACGAGGAAAAGCCAACGATCCGCCTCAAACGTATAAAACGGGTCACGCTTCGATACCCGCTCGGTAAACATCGAAAGCCCATATCCCGGCTCTTTCCGTTTGGAGAGTGTGGAACCCCAGCCGTAAACATCGTGATTACCGATTGTGTAGTAAAGTGGCATCTCAAGAGGCTCTATTGCCTTCTCAAAAACCTTGAACTGAGTGTCTGCCCGTTCGCTAGACACCGAAAGTAAGTCCATGATCTGATCGCCGCCACACACGACGAAATCGGGCAGGGGCTTGAGTTGCATCAGTTTCTTCAGGGCGAGTGAAATGCCGTCGGGTGCGCCGAGTTCCGGTTGCGCGTGAAAATCCGTGAGATGTGCAAACCGAAATTTGCTTTTCGGGGCGGCGTGTGCGATTTGCGGGAAACTCGCGTCCAGTCCCGCCATGAGAGAGGTAGCGAGACTTCCGCCGATCAAGCCGCGTCGTGTGATCTCCATTAAACCTTTTCCTCACTTGCTTTGGAGTAGAATTCGATTTGATAGCCGTCCGGGTCGAGAATATAGAGTTGATCGTAACCGTCTGGGCGAAAAGATCGGCTATGAGTCGGGACGCCCGCCTCGTCCAGATATTTCTGAATCGGAAAAATGCTTTCGACGAGAAGCGCGAAATGGTGGCTTCCCGTTGGCTCCTTCATGTCCGGCTCGACGATGAGGTGTAATTCTCCGTCCGCAAGACCGATCCACGCCCCCGGAAAACCGAAGCCGGGACGAGGAAGCAGGGGAAAGCCGAGTGTCTCGACATAGAACTTTTGAGAGCGTTCGAGGTCGCGAACATGGAGAGCAACGTGATTGAAATGTTGAACTGAAATTTTCATGGTAAGGGATTGTTTTACAAAAAGAAGCGGTTCTCCTGCTTTTCACCTTTTTCTTGCGCTAAATCCATAAAATCACGCAGGAAAACGGAAGGGGTTTGTGCTATATTAGGAGAGACTATTTTTTCGTCCTACGCAGACTGATGCAGAGATTGCCGGAAACAATGGAAACGGCTTTCACTCACGGAAGAGCGAGGACATAAGGAGGTTGTGCTTGAAACGATTTCGTCTTTGGTTAGAAGTGGCAACAACGCTGATGCTCGTTGCGCTCATGGTGTCCACCCCTGGAGCTGCTAAGGCACAAAGTGCTGAGGTTCTCCCGGAACTGTCTCAGGATTGGAGTGTGCGTGTGGGTCTCTGGATCCCACAGTCACAAGCCGCCCGTAGAGCGCAAGGAGAAGTGGGAATCAGTGGACTTGCGGAGCGCCGCGTCTACAAAACGCTGGACTATGACATCAATATCGGGATCGGCTACAACGGCTTTGACCGCGTGTACAATATCCCGGTCATGGGGAACATCATCTGGCACAAAGGCAACTTCCGCTATGGATTTGGAGCGGGTTATGCTTTCGGCAAACGCATTGACGGGCGCGGCATTTCGGGAGCGGCACTGGGGGTAAACCTCGGCTACCAGTTGACACAAACCAGAAATCCCCTTTCCCTTGATCTGCGCTACCTGTTTATGAGCGGTGCGGACAATGAACTGGACGGCTACAGCCTGACCCTGGGTATCCGCCTCTAGGTTCGACTATGAACCCGCGACTACTGGTTGAGTTCTAAAAAAGAGTGACCCGATTCAGGAATTTATAATTCCTGAATCGGGTCACACTTTTTTATTTTGGATTGGGATGATTTTTGCTGAAAGAGAGGGTGTGGAAAGTTTCTCACCGAAAGTGAGACGCGATTCACGCTGAGTTAATCCAAGTAGGCAAACATTTTGCCGATAATTTCCGTCTATAGGAATAAGAGTGGAAAGAAATTCGTTTTCTCGTCTGCTTACGGAAAATAAGAAATGAACAAAGGCGGATTTATTTTGCGAAGGTAGTACGAATACGGGAAAACTAAAGCCAGGAGAAACGGGTGTCACTTTCTCGCGCGGCGTATGGAAGAAGTCAATGTGTAAAACACGAGAACGCAAAATTTTTGCCGTTCTCTTCACTGCACAGACATCGAAGGAGCGCAGGAAAAATGGCGAAACCTGCAAAGAACAACGAAATGTTGAACTCTTACAGCGAAAACAGTCCTGAATCGGGTGGGCGAGGCGATTTATTCTCCTACATGACCCGACTTACTCGTGCGTCACGCATCAGTCCCCGGCGCGAAATCGAACTTGCGTCCTTGATTGCGGCGGGAAGTGAATCCGCAAAGCGCGAACTTGTCGAGGCAAATATGCGCCTTGTCATTACCGTGGCTCGGAATTACCACCACGCCCTGATTCCCTTCGAGGACTTGATTCAAGAAGGCGCTATTGGACTGATAACGGCGGCGGAACGATTTGACCCGTCAAAGGGATTTCGTTTCAGCACCTACGCAACGCACTGGATCAGGCAGACCATCAGCCGTGCCATTGACAACAAATCAAAGGCAATCAGGATTCCTGCGCATATTTCCGAAAGCCTCCGCAAAATTGAACGCATCAAAGCCGAACTTCACCGCGAGACAGGTGAAGAGCCGACTCTCGAACAGATTGCACTTCGCTCCGGCTTGAGCCTGCAAAAAATCAACGCCGTTTTGCAATCGGGTTTGGAACCCATTTCGCTCGATATGTTGGTAGGTACGGAGGACAACACACCGCTTTCGTCGTTGATCACCGATCCGGCTTCCGCCGATCCGCAAGACGCAGTTCTTTCCGCTGAGATGCAGGACGAGATCGAAAAACTAATGGCGCACCTCAATCCTCGTGAAAGGGAAGTGATGCGAAAGCGAATGGGCTTTGATGAAAGTTGCGCTCAAGCCCTGCAAGACATCGGTGAGACCATGCAACTCTCCCGCGAACGGGTGCGCCAGATTGAAATCAAGGCACTCAAAAAGTTGAAATGTGCCGCACGAAGTGGGAATCTCTATCATTACCTGTGTGAGTAGCCGTTATTTTCTCTCTTCTCAGAGAACGAAGGCGGAGTGACATCTGTTCACTCCGCCTTTGTGTAGATCGTCGCCGATGAACCTCCAAGAACTTCCGCTTCCCACCGCTTATGGGGTCGTCACTTATCCGGCAGGAGCTACTTTCGGACCCCGGCAGATGCGTGAATATGAATTTGTCTGGATTATTGAAGGGGACACCGTTTACACGCAGGACGGCGTTCCCTTTGATGCTTTGCAGGGAAGTGTCGTGCTGTGCAAACCGGGCGCAAAAGACGCTTTTATCTGGGACACGCGCAAGCCCACCACACATGGGTTTTTTCATTTTGCTCTCACTTCGCCGCTTGATTTTTTGCCGGAACCCGCCCTCTGGGAGACCGTGCGTACCCCCTGTGAAAGCGATATTCTCACGCCGTTACTCCTGCATCTTTTGCATCTGTCGGGGGAGACCGAGCGAAATTCGGAGCGAGAAGCGCAATGCCGATTTACGCTGATGACGCTCTTGACCGCCTTTGTCAATGGTGACGCTACCACCACGCACCCGACTTCCACCCCGTTTCCTGAACCGCTTGACCGCGCTCTGATTTTCATCCGAACAACGCTCACTCAGAAGCCAGAAAGCCCGCTCACCTTAGGGCAAATCGCCTTCTCCGCCTGCGTCACCGAAGCACATTTGTGTCGCCTTTTTAAGAAATGGATCGGGGCTTCTCCAATGGGAGTTGTGCGGCAGGTACGCCTTGACCGAGCCATTACACTCTTGACCCGAAGCAATTATTCAGTAGGAGAAGTCGCTACTCTTTGTGGCTTCGTTGATCCGCTTCACTTCTCCGAACTCTTCAAGCGCAACTTCGACCTGTCTCCTTCCGAACTTAGAAAACGTGTTTCTGAGGGCATGACGCCCCCAACTCCCGCACTTTTTCGTTCTGGTAAATTGGTGCGAGGTTAGCACAAAGATCAATTTTACCGATACTTTCCTCAATTCCGCCTGTTGCGTTTCTCGTGAAAAGCGTTTATAATCTCTTTGCGTCGTTAATTTCGGGAGTTGATTTCAGAGGAGAAGAAAACGCTATGAACGCAGTTGCAGAAAAGACGGAACGGATCGAGGTTCCCCGTGTGATCGGGCAGGAAGATGTTGAGTTCTTTGTGGAGCAGGGTTATTTTATTTTGCCCAATCTCATCAAGCCCGAAGAGCTGGAAGAGCTGAAAGCGGATACGTTGAAACTGGCACGGGGAGGCTACCCCTGCGAAAACCTAAAGCCGCTTTCGGCAGACCTGAGTGATGCGGAAGCACTGGCGAACATTCTCTGTATTCACCAACCGCATTATGTCTCGCCCCTCATGGAAAAATATGCTCGACACCCCCTCATTTGCGGCGCACTTTCACAAATTACCGCTGCTCACTTGCCTTATTGGGACGGCTCCGTGAAGTGTATGCAGTCTATGCTTTTTGTCAAGCCGCCGCAGTTTCAGGGGCAAGCATGGCATCAGGATGAGATTTATATTCCGACTCGAGATCGTTCGCTTGTCGGTGCCTGGATCGCCATCGACGACGCAACGATTGAAAATGGGTGCCTCTGGATTGTGCCGGAGAGCCACCGAAATGGCTACCTCTACCCGCAACAAACCCATGACAAAAATGACGAATTTGATTTTGGACAGGAGAGTTACGGCTTTGATGAGACGCAGGAAATTCCCGTTGAAGTGAAAGCGGGAACCGTTGTTTTCTTTAATGGCTACACCCTACACCGCTCCCGCAAAAACCGATCCAACATTTATCGGCGGGTGCTGGTCAACCATTATATGAACTCGTGGAGTCTGTTGCCCTGGAGTTTGCAACCCGGCGAATCAGTAGCGAACGCGGATAGGCGTGGCGTGATCCCTGTTGCGGGAACTGACCCCTATGCATGGAAGGGCTATTCGGGAAATCCGAACACGGTTCATCTACGCACTTGCAAGGCAAATACGGAGAAGTAGGAGGAAAGTGTTAAGGATTAAGTGTTGGGTTGAAAGACTAATTGAACTCGCTCTTTCTACTTATGCAAGAGAGTCCGGGGAATGAATTCCCCGGCTCCAAAGGCGCAAAGTCCACCTCCGTGGACTCAATACAAAAGCAATGGCTACGATTTACTGTTCGACGCTCTCAACAGGGTAGTCTCCGCTAATGGACGGGAACGAGTTGCGTCAGGAAGAAAAACAATGATACGCTACACGCCGAAACGCTCAGGGCGGTAAGCAGGTAAGAGGGTCGGTTGTCCACTCAGAATTTCGGTGGCGAGAAGGTGGGCAAGGTAGGGGGCGAGGGTAATTCCGCTATGCGTCAATGCCAGAAAAAGACCGGGAAAACCGGGAACCGCCCCGACAATCGGATGCTCGTCTACGGGCAAAACTCGTTGACCAAGCATGACTTCCCGCTTTGCTTCTCGAAGAGAAGTGGCACTATCGGGAAACCGCGCTAAAACCGTCTCGATAATCTGAGAGGTCAGCGTGGCTAGATCGGCGGTTGGGTTGCGGTCGAGTTCCGCGTCTGCAATGTCGGAAGCGAGCAACAAACCCGAAGGCGAGGGGCGCAGGTGCAACCCTCCACCCGGATAAACGACGCGGCGCACGACGTTGCTCAGGTTTTCGCCGGAGAGCGTGACAAGCAATCCCGGTGATCGCTTGAGTTTGACAAAACGTTGTGCCGCCTGAGGGTCAATCTGACCGAACAGAGCGCGGGTTGAGGTGCCGGACGCAAGAATTAAAACGCGGGTGGAATAAGAATTTGTTTCCGTTCGGACTGTGTAGGTTCCGCTGACGGAGGACATCGAAAGTTCACGGACAGGCTCGTATTCCTTCACGGCAACCCGCATTTTTGCCGCCTCGTTCCCCAGAAATCGAGTGAACTTCACCGGATCGAGAATGCGTTCCGAAGGGCAATAGAGCGAAACGGAATTTTCCTCGAAAGTAAGTCCGGGCTCCAGTGACGCGGCTTCTCCGGGAGAAAGCGCGACGACGGGGTAATGCAAATCCTGTAGAGTTTGCAAACGGTTAAGAGCGGAGTTGGCTTCATTCGAGGGAGAAACGGTGAGCGAGCCACCGTTGCTTAAGCCAAGAGCGTCCTCCCCGTACTCCGAGGAAAGTTTCTCGTAGGTGGACATTCCGGCGAGATTAAGCGCGAAATAATCGGAATCATCTCCTTTGCTGAGCGCGTTAATCCAGCCGAAAGAAGTTCCCGTTGCGCCGCTTCCGAGCGCGGTTCCCTCCAAAAGCACGGTACGAATGGTTCGCTTTCCAAACTCGTAAGCCAGTGCCGCCCCGAAAATTCCGCCTCCCACAATCACGACATCGGGTATTTGAATCACGCGGCTCTCTCAGAAGTAAGTGTTTTGAGAGCGATTCGGGTGAACATTTCCATACCGACGGAAACCGCACCGTCGGAGAAATTGTAAGTAGGCGTGTGCAGATTCGTGACTTCTTCCCCGACGCCCAGCCGGAACATACACCCCGGCGCGTAATCGAGATAAGCCGCAAAATCCTCGGCTCCCATAGAGGGCGCAAGAAGCCGTAAGACTGACCCTTCACCGAGAGCCTCTTGCCCGATTTGCTCAATAAGAGCGTTGACACTCTCGTCATTGACGGTAGGCTTTGTTCCCCAGCGATACGTCAGTTCACAATCCGCCCGAAACGCTGCACAGAGGTTTTTCGCGATTGCTTCGATCCGAACGGGGATTTGTTCGCGCAGTTCGTTTGTCAGGCAGCGCACAGTTCCTTTGAGAACCGCTTCGGTGGGAATGACATTGTAGGCGGTTCCGGCGTGAATTTGTGCGATTGTCACGACAACCGCCTCTGTCGGGGAGACTTCACGGCTGGAAATCGTTTGCAGTGCCGTCACCAGATGCGCGGCAATCACGATAGGGTCTACCGAGTTATGAGGTTGTGCGGCATGCGCTCCTTTTCCCCGAATCACAAGATCAAAGGTGTCGGAGGAAGCCATCATTGCGCCGGGTTTCGTTCCGATCTTTCCGATTGCCAGACCGGGCCAACCATGCAACGCAACCACACGATCCACTCCGTCCATCACGCCTGCAAGACACATTCGGGTGGCTCCCTGCACTCCCTCTTCGGCGGGTTGAAAAATCAGTCTGACCGTCCCCGTAAATTCCCCTCGTAACTGAGTGAGTGCCGCCGCCGTGCCAAGCAAAGTCGCGGTGTGTCCATCATGTCCACAGGCGTGCATCACTCCCGGTTTTGTGGAGCAGTAGGGGAGTGACGATAATTCCTGAATCGGAAGGGCGTCCATGTCGGCGCGGAGGGCAAGCGTTTGCCCTGTTTGAATTTGATTTCCCCGAATTTCCGCCACAACGCCATGCCCACCAACTCCCGTTCTCAGCGTGTCCACGCCGAGTGCCGTCAGACGTTCTGCAACGAATTTCGAGGTTTGTTCCTCTTCGTTGCTGAGTTCCGGGTGCGCGTGGAGGTGGTGTCGCACGGCGATTGCGTCGGGAGCGAGTGAAGTAATCAATTCTGAAAGTGAATGTGTCATCCGAAGAGTACCTGTTTGCCGAGACCGCCTACCCACGCAGGAGTGTTAGGATAGCGAAATTTAAGATAGTTGACGAACTTTTGCGGGTCTTCTTGATTTCCGATAAACATATCATAGTGCGTCGGAACCGCAAGCCCAACCTTCAGTTCTCCGGCAACTTCGACGGCTTCCTGATAGGTCATGTTTCCCATCAAGTTGCGGCTCCACTGCTCGGCACTGCGCCCATTGATCGGCAGAAACGCAACATCCAGAGGCGTGCACTTCTGGAGGCGGGCTAACATTCCGTCATAGAAAATGGTGTCACCCGCGTGATAAATTTTAACACCGTTGATCTCGATGACATAACCGAGAAAGGGATAGCCATTTTCTTCGGTGAAGTCGAACGTTTCGTGCTTGGCGGGAATTGCGGTGACTTTCAGCGTTTCATCGGTGAACACATCGTCACCTCGCATCGAAGTGATTCTGCTTTCAGGGATTCCCGCTTCATCTACAAGGCGATGCACTTCCGATTTTGGACAGATAAAGTGACAATTTGGAGAAGCGTCCTTCATTGCAGAAAGAGTTTCGGGGCAGAGATGATCGCCGTGCGTGTGCGTTACCAGTGTATAATTTGCGAGTTTGCCCTCCTCAAAATTCAGGAGAGGGGGCGTGTTTCTGCTTTCCCATGCCGCAAAAAAGGGGTCAATGTAGAGGACGATCTGACCTGCCTTCACGACGAAAGTGTGTTGCCCCAACCACCAGAACGCGGCTTTTCCGGGTTCGGTTTGCGTCGCTTCGATTTCGGAGAGAAGGTCTTGATGAGAGTTGATAATTTCCGGCATAGGGCTACTTTCTTGAGACTGATTTGATAAAAGGAAATTCGAGACTGACCCCTCCTTTTCCTCCCGGAAAGAGTAAGGCGGAAGAAATCTCCGTCAGGGTATAATTCGAGAAACTAACTTCAGGAGAACCAAATATGCTGGGCAAGATCGCAAAAAGACGCAAGTATGCGACATTCTCGTTGAGGGATGCCATGCTGTTGATTCCCTCCGAGCAGTTTATCCCTTGGACACCCTCAGAGATTGCTCGGTCTCCAAGTGAAACTCTGCTGACCAATCTCCGCAATCTTGGGGGGTTCGATATGAAAACTTCCGAGGCGGCAAAGGTTCTCCTCATGGATTTGATTTTCGCGGAGGTCGTTCCCTCTCATCCTCAACTTAAAATCTGGAAAGAAGTTATTCTCATTACGGACACCTTAACGGGAGTTGCAGATTATGTGATCGCTCCGAAACGGGCTTACCTGGAAACGCCGCTCCTCTGCGTGACGGAAGCGAAGCGAGATGATTTCGAGCGCGGCACGGCGCAGTGCGTTGCGGAAATGGTCGCCTGTCAGTGGCATAATCGGCAGGAAGATCATCGCACGGATGTCTTTGGGATTGTCAGCAACGGACAGGACTGGCGATTTTACAAACTCACCGAGGCGAACCAAACCCTTGAGTCCTCGATTTACCCGATCACAAATCTGCCGGAACTGTTAGGGATACTGGATGCGGTTTGCGGTGAGTGTGCCAACTTCGTTCCCTGAATTAAATCTGAAAATTGCAGTGATCATCTGCGAATATCCCCGGTGTCAAGATCAATTTCCACATAAATTTCTCTGTTGAGCCCTGCCTCCCAACCTCTCAGACGACAGACTTTTCCCGTTACTTCTTCGATCTTAACTTCATCTGAGGAAATTTGTGCGGTTGTCCATTCGACTCCTGTTTTACCTACGCAGAGACGGGTGGTGAAATCAACAAGGAGAAGTTGACTGCGTTCAGGCACGGCGAGGAGCTGTGTGACTGGAAAAACACCTGGAATGTAAAACTGTGAGGGATCGCGCACGTCCACGAAGTAAGCGGCTCCTTCAGCAATCACGCACACAAAATTTGGATCAGGACAGGCGCAAACTTGAGTATATTCGTAATCTCCCCAAGCAAAAGTCCCCATCCACCTCTCGCCAATGTCAGGTTCCACAGAAACAAGCAATCCCGATCCGGTGATTGTACCTTCGCGGTGAGCAAATCGGAGGATTGTGCCGGAACCGTCTCCGGGCAGTTCCGGCTCAGCATCGCAACGATAGGCGGGAGTAAAACCCAGAGTCTCGAATTGCGTCATAATCGGTTATCGAGAGGCTCTTCGCCCTGTGAGGAAGAGGACGGGCGTAGCAGTTGAAGCGGCTCTTCCGGGGTGATCTGTGAGGTGACAGGGCGTAAAAGTGTCGCGGACGAAACCGGTGCCACTGTAGGGCGCAACAGAAATTCACCTCGCTTAGCGGCTCTCAAGCGGGCATAAATCGTGGGCAGGGCTTCACGGGCGGCGTTATGTACCTCGTAATCGGAATTCGCCAGCCAGTGGGCTGTCGTCAGTTTTTCGACGTATTCCAGTACCTCTTCCCCGCCATATTGCTCTGCCACGCTCAAGACGGTCAGCACCCATTCCTTTTTCGTTGTGGTGATCCTCTTTAGTATCCAGAGCTT
>JACMPS010000426.1 GCA_014377395.1 Chthonomonadaceae bacterium | reverse complement strand
GATTGCAACCGCCTGCAATTTCCGCCGAGCGCATCCGGGATGAGTTTGTAAAGATCATCACGTTGCCCGGCAAAAAGGCACGGCGAGGTATGGAATTGTTGCTGGAAAGCGGCTTACTAGCACAGTTTTTGCCTGAGATGTTGCCGATGGTAGGTTGTGAACAGGGCGGGTGGCATCCACTCGATGTCTGGGATCACTCGCTACTCGCGCTTGAAGCCTTACCCGATTCGTCCCTCTTGGAAGGACAAGCGGAAGTCCGCCTTGCCGTTTTGTGGCACGACATTGCCAAGCCCGCCACACGAGAATTTCGTGACGGACATACCCGTTTCCCCGAACACGCCTCGATTGGCGCGGCAATGGTGCGAACGATGATGAACCGCCTCAAATTCTCGAACGAAGAGATCCACGATGTGACTTTTCTGGTGGAGCGGCACATGAGGATCGGAGAATACCGCCCGGATTGGTCGGATGGAGCGGTTAAGCGGCTTCTGCGCGAAGTAGGAACGCTATGGGGCGACCTTGTGACCGTCACCCGTTGCGATCAATCCGCACTCAACTTGCCCGCCGAAAACGCCGCAAAACTGCCGACTCTGCTCGCTCGTGTCGCCGAAATCGCCGCCGAATCAGACGTGTTGCAAATTGTTTCGCCGCTGGACGGGCGCGATATTATGGCGTTGCTCGGAGTCCCGCCGGGATCTCTTCTCAAAAGAGCCAAAGACTTTTTGACGAATGAAGTATTGGAAGGACGACTTGCGGAGGGCGACCGAGAAAAAGCCTCAATCCTTTTGCGGGAGTGGTTTCAGGAGGGTGCTAATTGACTAACGCGATTACCACCCACTACGTTAGAGAGCACAGAGGCACAGAGAAATACAAATACGGGCAGAGGGATTTATCTCACGCAAAGACACAAAGGTGCGAAGAAAAGAGAGAACGTATTGAGAAGAAACGGGCATCGGTATCAAATCCCTTCTCGCGGATTTTAGGGGAAGGCTGATTGGACAAGAGCAGGGTGAGGCAATTACTTCGTGCCTCTGTGCCTCCCAATCTCTAACGTAGTGGGTGGTAGATTTTATCCTTTGGAAGTCAAAAACAAAGAAGAGGGAGCGAGGAAAAATCTCGCTCCCTCTTCAACAAAAGTACAGACCCGCAAAGAACTACACTTCGAGGTCATCCTCTGTGTCGTCCGCATCGGCTTCCGACTCGAGTTCTTCCTCTTCGTAAACCACAGGTTCGTCGTCATCAGCGGGAAGTGCCAGCCCTTTCAGGTCATCTACTTCTTCCTCTTTGGCAGCAATCCGACGAGGCTTATCCATATCCACCGGCAACGACATTGCGGAGGTATGCTTTTGTCGTGCCTCATCGCTCAAGAACTTAACTTTGATGTCTGCCATCCAGAGCGGAATCTTTGTAATTGGTTTTCCGGTTTCGGAGCAAACTACTTCACGCACTTCAATATCGGCTTTTCGCATGGGGGTAACACAATCCTCACTATTCGACACGTTTCGCACAAACCATTTTTTGATATTCTTTCCCGCTCTTTTAGTCACGCGAGAGGAGGGTAAGAAAATCGTTAGAACTTTTCAGTACCGATGACGCGCTCTTGCTTGGGTGGAAGCGGGGCGGTATTGGCGGAGACAATGCCGTTGATCAGCATAATCACACCTGCGCCGAGGTAATAAAGCGAGTTCAACTGAGAGGGGGTTTGTCCCGGCTCCGTCAGAAAACGCCCTGCCGTCGCAAACCCGACTACGCTGAGCAAAACCAGAGCGATTCCAATCAAAATGAACATATTCAGAAATTTAAGCATGACACGACTCCCAGAACACACGGTGTACGGGTTGACAACCCGATTAGTATACCTCGATTTTACCCGGAAAGGTTTCAGAATTTACGGACTCGGTTTAAGGATTGGATTCACGGAAGTTTCGATCTTGCTCTACGAGGCTGTCCGTTCGACGATCCAGAGGGTGATCGTAGAAAAAGGGACCTACTCCAATCTGTCCCAGATACAGAGAAAAAATCGCATCGGTGTGGGAAATTGGAGCCTCCGCCTTAAAGCGAATTGTGTTCGTGATCGGGTCAGGTGCGGCTTCGTCCCAGAGATCAGCGGCGATATTATATTGACTCAGTGCTTCAACTGCGGCATTGAGTTCCGGCGGGACATCGCTGTAAAGGTACTTCCGACGATTTTCCAGAGGACGGGTGCGGAGAAACGGAAACAGACCTCGTGCAAAATCTTCGCGGGTGATCGAAGCGGAGTTTTCTTTGTTTGGCAGGATGGGGTGGAAGGGTTTCGGGACACCACTTCGCTCTGCGAGGAGGGTTAGCCATCGGCCCAACTCGCCTGTGGTGGTCGGTGCATCAGGATTGAATTTGTCGCCGTCGGGCAGAAATCCTCGTGCCGCCATTAGCTGAATCGCCCCATAAAATTTTGCGTCGGGCTTAAGATCAGAAAACTTGTGAACGATAATTTCAGGGTCGCCCCACTCGTTTGAGGGACGTGGAAGCAGGGCTTCCTGCACCTGTCTTGCCGGAATTTCCCGCCCGGTCAGCCCATACTTCACTCCAATCGAAACCGCAACCCCCGCCGCCTCCCCGAACGCCATTCGCACGGGTTCCATTCGATACGTCCCATAGGAAACGTGCGTCGAAGAAACGGCAGTTGTCACGAAAACATTGTCGAGAGTGCGCGGAACCATCACCCCAAACGGCAGGGAATGAGCGGGCGTCACCGCATAAAGCCACCATTCGCCTTCGCCCATGTGTCGGGGATCGTTGTCCGTTTTGCGGCGGACGGCGTGGGAGTCCATTGGATAATCGCCTAACCCGATACTTTCCGGGCGGGTGAATTTCGTTGCGTTCGTGATGTCGGCTTCTGTCGGCAGTTGTTCGCCTAAAATTCGGCGTCCTTCGCGAGCGTAGAGCAGGGACGGCATTCCGCCATTGTCCCGAAATTCGTCATCGGGCAAGCCAATGCTTTTCATGCCGTAGCCTGTCTGAATGTAGAAGAGGTAGCCCAGGACACGCTGGCGATAACGTGCTTCGACACGCTTACGTTCGGCATAGCCTCCGGTCGGGTAGCGATAATTGATTTCCTGAAGATCGCCGCCTTTGGGGTGCTGATTAAGTTCGTATTTCCCTCCTGGCATGGCACCATCCGTCACTGCCCAGGTGGATTTCCAGGTTGGCAGGTTGGCTTCGGCGTAGTCCTCGACTTTGTAGCCGGGAGGGGGCGCAATGGATTTGTCCTGCCCTGCCCCATAGTCTTTCACGACAAGCAGATACGCATAAGATTGAAGGCGCAGATCGCCTTTTCCTGTGGAACCGGGAAGCGGCACTTTGTTCTGGCGGTCATAGTAAATCACGCCATTGTGTGGCTCGGCTTCGGAGCGGGGTTCGCGCCCAATCCGAAAGGGTGCGCCTGCCCATGCCGCAAGATCACCGCAATCCGTCGCATCAATGAAGAATTTTGCTTTAAGGGCGGCACGGCGTTTTGTTGGCTCTCCCCGCTCATCGAGTTCTTCGACTTCGACGGATACCACGCGCTTTCGCTCCGGGTGGTCGAGAACAGGTTGCGTTTTGACTTTGCCCCACACAAGTCGGGTTTGCCGAAACACGGTAATGTTCGGGGTTTCATACAACAGACTTTTCATGGCTCTGTGTGCAATGCGTGGCTCGTATTTGCGTCCGTCCGATTTGATGCCTTCTTCCGCGTAAAGTTGAATCACTCGCTTCCGAAACTTCACGAAAAAGCCGCTTTGATTCTCGTCCCGGCGAATATCGGAGGCACACAGTCCATTGACAGGCATTCCGCCCAACCGCGAAGTCGGCTCGATCAGCGCAACTTTTAGCCCTCTTCTCCCCGCTTCGATTGCCGCCGCTACTCCTCCCGATGACGCCTGTGCGATCACGACATCGAACGTGGCGGATTTGTTCGGAAATTCGGCGAAGGTGCGTTCGGTGTAATCGGAGAGGTCTTTGCTTTCGTCTTCACGCCGCCGCACAAGGGTGTACCGATAGATTTGTCCGGGCTTTGCGTCGGTGTCCACAAACTCGGTTGCGTCAGGTAGGAGCGTTTTCAACGTCACTCCGTCCCGCAAAATTTCGGAGGTGCGAAGCCCG
>JACMPS010000036.1 GCA_014377395.1 Chthonomonadaceae bacterium | reverse complement strand
TATTGTACCGTATACGTTTTTTGCGAAGGAAAATCAACCTGCAACCTCAGTCCACGAAGGTGGAAGTCCTGTGAACCATTGAACAGGAGTTTGTGATTGGGGCCTGTGTATTGCCGGAGGTTTAGACTGCAGGACAATCTTTTAATCATCACCAAGAAAGGACACCGGGGAATAAATTCCCCGGCTTTAAGAACGCGAAGTCCATCTTTGTGGACTGAGAGAAACCTCAGTTAGAGTGCCATCGCCCCGATGCGGCGCACGGCTTCGGTGAGCAGTTCGCCGTTTTTGTCGCCCATAACAGTCAGCGACATCCGAATATAGTTCTCGCCATACTGCCCGTAGCCGATGCCGGGAATGACGAGAACGCCTGCTTCTTCCAGCAGTTTTTTTGCGAAACTCATGGCGTTATAGCCTTCCGGCACTCGTGTCCACACGTAAAGAGCGGCTTTCGGCTTGGTGACGTTCCAGCCCAGAGCCGTCAATCCATCACAGAGAATGTCCCGGCGCTTTTTGTAAAGATCGAGGGTAGGCTGATTGTCGAGTTCGAGCAGGGCATGTGCCGCCGCAAGCGAAATCGCAGGGAATTGTTTTGAGTCGAGGTTTGATTTCAGGCGATTTAATGTGCCAACCGCCTCCGCATTTCCGATAGCGAAACCGATACGCCAGCCCGTCATGTTGAACATTTTTGAGAGAGAGTGCAGTTCAATCGAAACATCTTTTGCGCCCTCTACCTCCAACACGGATACGGGGCGGTAGTCATCGTAGTACACTTCGGCGTAGGCGGCATCGTTGACGAGAAGCAGATTATATTCTTTCGCGAAGGCAACCGCGTCTCGATAGAACTCTATTGGGGCAATGGCTCCCGTTGGGTTGTTGGGGTAGTTCAGCCAGAGCAGTTTCGCCTTTTTTGCAACGTCTGTGGGGATCGCCGTAAGGTCGGGCAGAAAGCCGTTTTCCTCCAGACACGGCATGATGTGGCACTCGCCCCCCGCCATCAGCGTGTTCACTTTGTAGACGGTGTACGCCGGATCGGGAACAAGCGAAATGTCGCCGGGATCAATGTACGACCACGCGAGATGAGAGAGTCCTTCCTTCGATCCGATGAGGAGCATGGCTTCCGTAAGGGGATCAATGGAAATCCCGAAACGACGTTTTGCCCACGTCGAAACGGCTTCAAGAAACGGCGTCCAACCTGCGTTTGTTTCGTCGTAACGATGAGTTTGTGGGTCGTGCGCGGCACGAGTCAGGGCTTCGATGATCGGGGCGGGCGTAGGCTGATCGGGGTCGCCGATCCCTAAGTCAATGAGGTCTTTGCCCTCGGCGATTGCCTTGCGCTTGGCGGCGGCGATCTCTCCGAATAGATAAGGCGGGATTTTAGTAAAGCGTTGTGAAGGGGCGATCAATGGGGTCTTTCTCCTGTTAAGTGATTTGATTTAAGTTTGTTCGCAGAAGAAAGTATACCCCGTCCTCGCTTATCGCTCCAGTCCTTCGGGAATGTGCCTCGGAAAGCGCTCTTTTGCGGGATGCTATATGCCGTGTCGGGCAATGACGTATCCTGAGTTTGCGGTTCTCTCCTCAGTCCACGAAGATGGACTTCGCTTGTTTTTAGCCGGGGAATTTATTCCCCGGTGTCTTCGATTGGAGGTTGTCCTGCGGTCTAAACCTCCGGCTACAAAGGCGCGAAGTCCACCTTCGTGGACTGAGAAAGGAGTTCTGTGAGAACTTTCTACTTCTGCACGACAGCCTAAGATTGTCCCCTCAATTGTAATAGGGGTAACGCAAGCGTTACCCCTACCGGAACCCTCAATACGTTCTCATCTCGCACGTCTTGCATCTGCTCCCCCTCTCCCTAACCCGTCTCGGCGGGCGGCAGGGAGAGGGGTAATTGGACGAGATCAGGGGTGAGGGACTTTCACAACCTCTGAATACCCCTAAAACTCATAGCAAAAAAAGGGGTCCGTCAGGCGCATCTGAGAATGAGCGATCCGCTTTTGCCACGCCGGGTCGAGTTTACGGGCGAGAGTTTCGTCGTCATAATGAACGAGAAACGTTTTGCGGCGAAACTCTTCCGGGTAGTCTTCCAGTTGCTCAAAGTGAGCGTGAACCGTTGTGGGCGTGTACGGGGTGAAACTGCAATCGTGAAAAACAGCCTGCGTCCCCCGGTAGAAAAAGGGGTCGGCGTCCGCTAACGTGTCGGTGGTAAAGCCGACTGAGGACGTACCTGCCTCGATTTTGACGCCGTAACAAGAGACGTCAGGAACGTGGCGCACCGGGTGAATCGTGAGTGTCCAGGGCGCGAAGTGATACGGTTTATCCTCTTGAAGCAGGTGAATCTCGAAGTAATCGCGTAGTATCATCAGGGTCTCGCCGGCGCGTGTCATCGTGCCGCTGAGGACGTTTCGCCAGAGGGGGAGCGCAAGACTTTCGGGAATGAGCAGGTGCGGGCGGGTTTTCCAGAGCAAAAAACTGCGGAATCCGAACTCCTCTAGCCCATACACATGATCGCCGTGCAGGTGACTGATAAAGACCGCCGGGATGTCGGCGAGCGTGAGACCGAGGCTCGGCAAACGGGATGGCACGGTATGCCCGCAATCGAAAAGAAGCCGTGCGCCTTCCGCCTCCAACACCGCGGACGAGTTTCCAAAATGTGTAGCCCACGCAGAGCCTGTTCCGTTCCATCTTACCTGCACACGATCCCCCCTTGTGGATTTGTCCACACTTTAGTTAGTTATTTGGACGAAGAAACCCTGCCCTAATTCTCCACAGAGAGGTGTGAATTTTGTCACAGATGAAAAGAGATTTCTTGAGTTCAGCAGAATCGCTCACGGAATTCATCGAAAACGAGGCACCGTTGTTGCACGCTTTGCCCCTTGTCGAAGTGGAGGTGAGGATTGGCGAACGTATAATCACGCTTGTCTGTGCGAAAGGTGAGGACGCAATTCTGGAACAATCCGCCCTGTTTGTAGAGTTTCCGTTCGGGTGTCTTCTGTGGGAGTCGGCAGTGGGATTGGCAAGGGAACTGGAACGGCAGAAAGAGACATGGGCAGGGACGAGGGTGCTGGAACTGGGGGCGGGGATCGGGCTTGCGGGATTGGTGGCTAGAGCGAATGGGGCAACGGTGACACAAACCGACCACTTGCCGGAAGGGTTAGCCCTGTGCCGTTTCAATGCCCGAAAAAACGGTCTCGAAAGCCCCGCTCAGTTCCTTGCCGATTGGCGCGATTGGCGTTCCGCTCTTCGCTATGATCTCATTCTGGGTGCGGACATTCTCTACGAGCGCAAAATGCACCCGGCACTCCAAAGCGTTTTTAAGGCGGCTCTTGCTCCTGGCGGAACGCTTTTGCTGGCGGACCCCTGCCGTCCTCAAGCACTGGAGTGCCTCGCAGAAATGGAGCGTGACGGTTGGAATTTCACGATGAAAACAGCGGTAGTGACGTTACCCGAAACCCCGCCCGTCGAGATCATGCTGTACGAGGGAACGCGGAAGGGGTGAGAAAAGTGCCGTGTTTTTCCCAGTCCACGCAGGTGGACTTCGCTCTTGTTTAGCCGGGGAATTTATTCCCCGGTGTCCCTTTTTAGAGGTTGTCGGGTGATGATTGAAACGTTGTCCTGCGGTCTAAACCTCCGGCTACAAAAGTGCTCCAATCACAAACTCCTGCTCAACGGTTTGCAGGACTTCCACCTCCGTGGACTGAGAGGGGAGATTAAAGCGCACTTAGGGCGACGTTCAACGGTTCAAGAACGGATCAACAACGGAGGATGAACGGTGGAAACGGGTGTTATCTCCGTTGATTCACCGTTCGTCCTCCGTTCATCCTCCGTTGAGCCTCCCAAAAACCATGCCTCTGCTTTCGGTTCCCGAACTCAGATCAAACCTCTCTGCAAAAAGAAGGCAACAAACCTCCTGAAATTTTCTCTGATGCAACTGAGTTTATGGAAAGGGCAATCAAAAGAAACGCCTTTTCTGCAAAAGCGGATTAAAAATAAAAGGGGGTAAAGACGATTATCGCCTCTACCCCACATAAGGAAAACCTGAATGAAAAATTGGAATGTCAACCCGGTTGCGTTTGTCGCGGTGTGCTTTGTGGCTCTGTTCCTTCTTCTGGACGCAAGACGCGCTCCCGATGCGGTGGCGCAATCCGGAAGTGAGCCGTCAGGCACCTCTTCACCAATGCTCTGGCACAACGGAGATTTATTCGTGAGTCGTGGTAACAAAGTTTACGACTACGCATTCGAAAAACGCCCTATTGGAAAAGGTATACCTGGGTTCACTACAAAACTCTATTTACAGCAAACCGTCGAACTCGGAAAGTAGGCATAGAAAGGAATTTTAAGCCCTCACCCCCAACCTCCTCTCCCTACCAATCGCTTAGGCTCATTAGGGAGAGGGGGCTATTTCTCGTGTGAACTGACAGACTTTCTCGGCAGTGTAGACGATCTGCTCTTCAGTCAGTTCGGGGTGGACGGGAAGCGAAAGCACCTCACTGGCAATCTGTTCCGCCCTGGGGAAATCGCCTTCCTTGTGTCCGAGATCGGCATAGGCGGGGTGCAAATGCAGGGGAAGCGGATAATAGATACCCGTGTCAATCTCGTTCTCTTTGAGAAAGGCTTGCAGGGCATCGCGTTGCGTATGGCGCAAAGTGTACTG
>JACMPS010000425.1 GCA_014377395.1 Chthonomonadaceae bacterium | reverse complement strand
AGTTGCGGCACTGGAAATCACTTTCCAATGTGGAATTGGTGGCGGCAGGAGACGATGAGCCGCATCTCCTCGAAAAAATCAAAAATGAGTATGGCGTCACCCGCCTTTACTCGTCTTATGTAGAGATGATGGAGAAAGAAGACCTCGACATTATTCAGGCGGCAGGGGGAAATGACGAGGGGGCGGACATTGTGGAAGCCGCCGCCGCGCACGGGCTACACGTCATCTCCGAAAAGCCGATGGCGTCCACCCTTGAGATCGCGCAACGCATGGCAACCGCAGCCGAGAAAGCAGGCACTCTGCTTTTGATCAACTGGCCCTCAGCGTGGCACGCGGAGTGGCAAGAACTCGAGCGGCGTGTCCTCGCCGGAGAGATCGGCGAAGTGCGCTACGTTCGCTACCGAAGCGCACACGCGGGGCCCATTGCGATTGGTTGCGAGGGAAGTTTCGTGCGTGATCTCACTACCCCTGCGATCAACGGCGGCGGTGCATTTATGGACTATTGCTGTTACGGTGCGGATTTGATGGCGCGACTTCTGGGAACGCCGCAAAGCGTGACTGGAATGAGGGGCTACTTCGGCAGCGAACCCGCCTACGCCGCCTCCGACGACAATGGCATGATCATGGCGAAATACCCTCATGCGTTCGGCGTTTGCGAAGCGAGTTGGACGCAACCCGTCGGTTATGCCGGAACAAACCCGGTCGTCTACGGTTCCGAAGGCTCGATTGGCTGTCATCATGGCAAAGTGCTGATGCAAAAGCCCGGGCAAGCGGAGATCGTTCTCGATGCAAGAGAAATGGCTGCTCCCTATCGGTCGGGGCCTGAGTACTTGCTTTACTGTCTGAAAAATAACATGAAAGTGGAAGGTTTTTGCTCGGTCGAGACAAGCCTTATCGCACAGAGAATCCTGCAAGCCGGACTGGATGCGGCAGAGACCGGACAAACGCAAACTCTTTAGCATCAAGTTTCTTTTCCGGGAGTTTTCAACTCCCGGCAGAGGAAACAAGCGTCTTTCAGACGCGCCAATCTCTCTTTTGCTACAACCCCTGTTCCCCTGATCAAGAGTGCAAGAGTTGTAGAGGAAAAGAGCGTCTCTGTATCGCGTCTGGAAGACGCCTGCTTTTGTTGCCGGGAGTTTTCAACTCCCGGTCAGAAGAGCAGTTGGACTTCCCCTCACTCTTCCCTTAACGAAGAGACGGGGGCGGAACGCAAAGCCAGACTCGCCGCAATCCAGACCCATACCGCTCCATTCACCCCCACCGCCAGAGTGAGAACCGTAAGAAACGGCAAGGTACTCGACAGCGTTTTTTGCTGAATGGCAGGAAACACCGCGACAACCGCCGAGAGTGTTCCCGCCCCCACCCCAAGCAACAACAGCAGGGCGTGTTCAGTAAATATCAGACGTTGGATTGAAGCGGTGGGAAAGCCGACTGCCCTTAACAGCGCGAGTTCGGAACGTCGTTCAAGCATATTTCGCAGGGTGACAACGCCCAACCCGACACTGCCCAACAGCAATCCTAACCCGCCGAGTGCCATAAAAATGAGAAGGTAGGTGTTTTCGACGGCTCCAAAAGCATCAAGCCGATCAGAGGTGGAAACGATGTCCAACCCGGACTCCTTGAGCGCGTCCGAGAGCGAACCCGTGAGCGCAATTGAGGGCGCGGGGGTGTCAATCAAAAACGTTTGGTAGCCTGTGTGCGAAGGAAATTTAAGCAGAAAGTCTCGCTCGGAGAGAATGAGTGCGCCCTGCAAAACCGAGTTTCCCATGATCGCCACAATCTTGATGCGGAACGTCTCCCCCTTTTCATCGGCGTAGGAAATCACGTCCCCTAACTTTTTGCCTAATGCCCACGTCACGGTGTTGCTGTCGGCGATTGCGGGCAGGGTTCCGTCACTTTGCGGAATGTTGAGCAAGTCCCAACCCTGTGCGGGCGTCTTCGTGGAATTGCCGTGAGATTGACCCAAGCCGAAGGCATTCCGTGAAGCCAACGAGGTCGGATTCACACCGAGAAGCGTGGGAGCTTGTGCACGATTGAGGTTCAGGCAAGAGGCATCGTCACCCGGTTTTGTGCGAAACGGAACGAAACTCACGCCCTTTAGCTGTGCCGCATCCAGTCCGAGTTCCTGCTGTGTCGAGGGGGAATTGAGGTCGGTGTACACGGGCAAAGTCGTTCGTGCAAAATAAGCGAAGCCGCCCGTGCCGCTGTCTCTCTGTCTGGCTTCACTCGCTACGGTTCGCTTCTGGTTTGCGCCTACCGCGATCACCATAAACGCCCCGCTTGCGAGCAGAATAACCGCCGCAAGACTTCTCCCCATACGCCGCGAAATCCCTCTAAGAGCCAGCGAGAAAAGGGTGAGTGAACCCGATTTACTGCGTTTTGCCCCGGCTTCAATCAAAAGACGGGACACACCGAGGCAACCGATCAGCAACGCCGAACCCGCCATGAAAAAGGTTTCCGCGCCCTCTGTCGCTGACTGTTTTAAGCCAACGAGCGTGAGAACAATTCCGCCTGCAAGACCGAAAAATGCAGTCAGCAGTCCCGGCAGAATCTTTTTCGCTGATTTTGGAGGTTTCGTGAGTCCGATCTGACCGGAAAGCAGGCGGCTGACAGGTTGCCGTGCCTGACGTAACGCCGCAAGCCACAAGACAACCGCCGCCACCTCAAAGGCGAGGTAAATTCCATAGCCGATAGTACTGTTTTCGACGTGATATTCAAGGGCGGCAGACCCGACGGCTCCGCTCCATACTCCCGTCAATGCCCGAATCACGATCCGGGTATAGATCAGTCCTAGACCCGCCCCCAGAAACGCCGCAACAAGCGCGATCAAACTTCCCTCGTAAGAAAGCAGGTTTCGGATTTTGCCCGCAGGAACTCCCACCGCCAACAGCGTCCCGATCTCCCCGGCGCGTCGCTCGATGTTGAAGTTGAAGAGGAGTGTCGTTAAGATCAGCGAAGCAGCAATCAGAAAGAAACTGAACCCGATGAAGAGCGTCCCGAAGTTGAAACCGCCCTCGGCGGCTTTGTCTGCCTGTTCACGAAGGGGCGTGAACGCAACTCCGAGCGTGGCGGGGTTCAATGCACCCTTTAGTTTTGTGGAAAGCGTGTTGACATCGGTGTTCTCGAAACGAAGGGCAGTTGTGTTTCCAAAGCGGTTATTCCACAACGTTTGCCCGGAAGCCAGCGTGATAAAGGCTTTTGGCGTGCCGCGATGTTGCTCCCAATATTTTTGATCTTTGTCGCGGATTTTGTCGAGGTCAACAGGGACTCCCGGCTCCCAATCACGGCAGTTCTTTTTGTCGGATAAGCCTGGAATGGACGGCATCAAGTCGGGGTCGTTTGCAGCCCCGGAAAGCGGAACAATGCCCCTGACCCGGAAACTTCCTTCCTTCTCCACAAGTTTCCGCCCGTCACCCATCACCCAGAACTTGAGCGTGATGTTGTTCCCGATACCCGCCCCTAAATCCTGAGCGAGCCAGTCGCTGAAAACGATTTCGTCGTCTTTGAGCGGATAGGGAATGACGGTTTTAAGGAGGCTATCGGGGAGGGCGGAGACCGTTGAGTAGGGAGTGGCTCTGTCGCCCTTCTGGATTCCATTCACGAAATAGGTGAGAACCGGTCTTGATTCGGGCAGTGACGCTCGTACTTTCCCCTCGAAAGACGGCTCCAGGAAAATACGCTCGCTCCGAATTTCGGTAAAGGGTTTGGCACTGACCGGGCGCACCTCCACTCCCGAATCGGTCAATTCCCAGTGACTCCAAAGGGCGGGCGTGGCTTCGCCAACCGTTGGCGGACTCGGCTTGCGCGATTTGACGAGCAAAAGATTGGCGCGTCCGGGAAGTCCGAGTCGCTTCTGCAAAGTCTCCAACGGCACGAACACGGAAAGCGGCGGAACCTGGTTTGCGGCGAGGCTAAACCGCCCTCCCGCCTCATCGCCGACAATCGCTTTAATAGGGAGGCGCAGGGTTAAATAGGAATCTTCAATCGTGGAGAGGGGGGCGTCACGGGAAAGCAGACTCGGCTTGACCACGCCAATTGTCACTTCATCGCCGACTTTGAGGGCAAGACGTTTCGCCAGTGTGGAGTTAAGCGCGACTCCTTCGCCTGTTCGCTCGACAGGAGACGCGGAAGGCGTGAGGGTTTGTCCCCAGAATCCGCTTTCTACTCCAATGACCTGCGCTTCACCCACGCGCAAACTCGGCGCGTTTGTATCCTCCGGGTTGCCTTCGACGGTTCCCCGCAGGAAAATCGCGGGTGCTATCGGTGTTTTGAGGTCTAATGATGTTTTTGCCGCGAGTTCATCACGGAAAAAGCGTTCCGGGCTAAAGTAGACGAGTTCGGTTTGACCAATACGCGCCATTGCCTGTTTTTTCAGGCTGTAGCGCACACAGTCCCCCACTGCCAATGCCCCGATCAGCACTGCCGCTCCCACCGTCGCACCGAGCAAAACACTCAGATTCGCTTTCCAGTGATACAACAAACTCCGCCACAAAAATCGCCATGCGCCCATCGTACTCACTCGCTTTCCAAAAACTTTTCGATTGCGACTACCCCGCTTCAATAGAGACACAGAAAAAGTGCTAAGTGTTGAGTTAGGGATTAAAGGAATTCAGGCGAACTTCATGCAAAGGGCATAAGAAAATTTCCATCTCAACACTTCCGTCTGCATCCTCTATGAACTCAGTTTTCCATCTTCCATACGTAGAATTCGCCCCATGCGTGAAGCCGCTTCCGAGGAGTGGGTGATCATCAGGATCGCCACATTCTCCTCGGTGTTGAGTTCGGAGAGGAGAGCGAGCAGGGTTTCCGAAGAGGCGACATCGAGTGCTCCTGTTGGCTCATCAGCGAGCAAAAGCGAGGGGGCATGAATGAGAGCGCGGACAAGAGCCACGCGCTGACGTTCGCCGCCGGAGAGTTGCCCGGTAAGGTGAGTTAAGCGGTCTCCGAGTCCCACGCGACTCAGCAATCGTTTTGCACGGGCTTCCGGGCTTTCATCGAGTTTTCGAGTTTTGCCCGGGGGGGCAAGGGTGGGAATCAGAACGTTTTCAAGGGCGGTACATTGCGGAAGCAGGTGATGTAACTGAAACACCATGCCGATTTCTTGGTTGCGAAGGGCGGAGAGCTCTTTCGGTTTCAGACTTGAAATCACGCGCCCGTTGATCTCAATTTCACCGGAAGTCGGCGTGTCGAGAGTGCCGATCAGGTTGAGCAGAGTAGACTTTCCGGAGCCGGAACGCCCGACAATCGCGGCGGTTTCCTGCGCCTCAAGACTTAAATCAACGCCACGCAAGACTTCGACTTCCGGCGAGTCGGCGGTTTCCGGGTAGCGTTTGGTGACATTGCGAACACTGAGGAGGGGTTGTGACATAATCGGTTCAAGTTTTTGATTTAACGGCTTTTACGTACCGCCTATTTTCCGGGAGTTAAAACCCCTGTTAGAAAAAGTGATTTTGTCCCGCGTCTGAAAGACGCTCGCTTTTGTTTGATTTGGACGAAATGAGTTTTCAACTCCCGGTCAGAAGGGCTTAAAAAGCGAATTCGTGTCCGTCACGAGCGGCACGGTAACAACCTTCCATCAGTTGCGTCAGGTTCCAGGCGTCGTAAAGATTGATCGTCGGAAGGGTGCCGTCTTTGATCGAGGCAATCCACTGGTGCATGGGAGACGGGAGCGCGGGGGGAAGGTGCGTTGGAGTGACATAGCCCTGTATATCGCCCATCGAGACACGGCTGGAAATGAGTTGGACACGAGGCCCGTTTGGTGCGGCGTCAATGCCAAGATAGCCGTCCGTCCCATAAATTTCAAGTGGATTAGGTCCATAGCGATGCACCCACGAAACATCGAGAATCCCAATCGCCCGATTTCGGAAGGTGACGGTGGCGACCATGTTGTCGTCTACGTCATAGGCATTGGAGAAGTTTTGCATTTGTGCGACTACGGTCATGGGTTCACCGAGAAACCAGCGCATGATGTCTACACGATGACAGCCGAGATCGAAAAACGCACCGCCACCCGCCCTGCCCTCTTCGCCAAACCACGCCGTATGTCCCCCAAACCAGCGATCCAATGCCGCCATGTGAGCGATTCTTGCTCGCATCAAAGTGATGTCACCCAGTAGCCCCTGATCAATGACCTTCTTTGCAAACAGGATTTCCGGGCGAGTGCGCGAAGGAAGCGAGATCATAAAACGAACCCCCGCGTCCTCCACCGCCGTCAGCACTTCGGTGGCATCTTCTACCGTGATCGTCAGTGACTTTTCGGTGAAGATATGCTTTTTCGCTTTTGCCGCCGCAAGAATGATTTCTTTGTGCATCGAGGTCGGCGAATTGATCACCACGCCGTCTACGGTATCCAGCGCAAGAATATCTTCGAGCGTGTGGTAAAACGTGACGCCGCGACTGTCGGCTTCGGGTTGCCCCCGGTGCGAATCTTCGTCCCAGATTCCCATGATTTCCGTGTCGGGGTGATCGCGCACCTGATCGGCGTAACCGCGTGCGTGAACGTGTGCGAAAGAGAGCAGAGCAATGCCGAATTTACCTTCTGGCGTCATCTTAAAAAGTCCTTTTACCAATCAAATTTCTGTTGCGGGAGCGGAAAGTCTGTGGCTATCATTCACCTAAAGCCCGTAGATTTCCTCTAAAATTTGTGCAACACCGTCCTCTTCGTAACCCGGTGCAATTCGATCTGCAACCGCGAGAAGTTCCGGGCGAGCATCGGAGACGGCAACACCGAGAGCCGCAAACTCGATCATTGGAATGTCGTTTTGTCCGTTTCCAAAGGCGATTGTCTCTTCCGCACGAAAGCCAAGCCGCTGTGCCACCTTCGCGAGAGCCTTCCCTTTGCTCACTCCCGGCGACATAAATTCCAGAAATTCCTCGGAAGTTTTCGTGATATAAAGTGAATTCCCCAGCATCGCCACGAAAATCGGTTTCAGGGTGTCCGTTCCGTCCGGGGTGTTCACAATCACCATTTTCGTTGTGGCGAGTGGTGCAACGGTTTGGTAAAAGTCGGGAATGACTTCATACGGCGAATCGGTGCGCCCAATGTAGAGATCGGCGAACTGATTGCGCGATTTCATCAGCACTTCCCCCCCAATATAATACTGCAAATGCAGATCATTTTCCTCGCAGTAATCCAGTACGCGCACGGCATCAGGGGGCGTCACAGGATCATGGAGCCACGTTTCGGAGGTCGCCGGATTTTTCACCATTGCCCCGTTGTAGGAGATAATCGGGGTGTTCAGTCCGCACTGCGTTGCAAAATTCAGGATTGATTCGTGCATCCGTCCCGACGCCAAAACGACGGTCACGCCACGCTCGACAATCGCCCTGACCGCCCTCAGATTACGGGGAGAAATCGTGTGATCCCGCGTGAGGAAAGTCTCGTCCAGATCAATGGCGCACAGGCGATACGGTAAAAAATCGGTCAAATCGTTGTCCTTTGTTCCGGCATTTATCGAAAACTTTTGTACACGTCACCCACTTTGTTAGAGACACAGAGGAAAGTGTTAAGTGTTGAGTATCAAGTGTTGAGATGAAGATTTTCTTATAATGCCCCCTCCCCGCATCTCCTAACACCTACCCCCTACTGCCCTCAACGTTTCTCTTCGGGGGCGGGGCGCAACAATTCGTCGGTGCGAAAATCGGGATTGTCCTCCACCGGGCGCAAAAGCGTTTGTGGAAGCGGATCGAGGGAGGTTGAAGCGCGGAGAAGCGTCATCATTTCCGGGTTGCCCATTTTAATTGTTTCAATCGCAGATTTCGCCGCTTTTTGTACTCGTGAATTTGCGTGAGTCAGCAAAAGCATCAAGGGAATTAAAGCGCGTGTCTCGGAGGTCGAAGTCAACGCCTCGATTCCAGTTTCTTGCAACACAGGGTTGCTTGCGAAAGCGAGTTCCACGAAAAGCGGGTAGGCGTCCGTTCCGTAAAGCGTTTGGAGAACTCCAATCGCAAGACCGCGAATGGGTTCCCCCACATCGGTGGATTGTCCCGCCCCGAACGAAGCGGAGCCTTCGCCCCCCTTTAAGCGCACGATTCGCACAAAATGAAGCGCGTCAACGAGTGCATCACGCATCGGTGTGTCCGGCTTTTTCATCAGTCGAGCGAGAAGCGTGAGCGTTCCCTGTACTGTTTCCTGAGTTTCGGTGACTTCGCGCTCATCCTGAGTTTTGGACAGCATTTTGAGGCTTTCCCGCAGTAGGGCGACACTCCACAGAGAGAGTTGCTTCTGCTCTTCGGAGGTAAAGGTCTCCGCGTCACGACGTTGCCCTCCAATCAGCAGATTCATCGCCGCTTGCGCCATACGCCCCATTCGATTCCGCATCAAGTTTGCGTTTCGCAGGGCGATGGCTTCGTCCAAGAGCCGAACAAACCGCGCTCCCAGAGGAAATCCTAAGGGAACCAGTGCCGTTGCCGCCGCCTCCCGTGAGGTCGAACTGACGTGGGAGAGGTGCGCGTGAAGCACGGTCAGTCCCCCTGCCCGTCCCTCTTCCTCAAAGGCACATCGGCTTCCAATCGCCTTGAGGAGAGCGGAAGTCATTTGTGGCGAGGGGCGACGTTCGATCAAGCGACAGAAGGTCGGCAAGTAGAGATCAAGGCGATTAACCGTCACAAATTCCACAATCCAGCGCACGGTTGGCGCGTCCACTTTTTGCAGGGGGGCATGGGGGTTCCAACGCTCCAGAAGTTCGTTCACATGTCCAAAGGGGTAACTCATTCCTTCTGCAATCAGGCTCATGCCACTTACCGAAGCAAAGCCTTCGTCCAACGCTCTGAGGACAACCTCGGCAGCACTTTGTCTGCCTCCGACTTCGACTAAAGCGCGGGGAATCGCTTCCCGTACCTGCGGATCGAAGTCACGCAGTCCGCGCGCCAACACGGAGAAACTACGCGGCGTTCGGACACATTTGAGGGCTTGCACCGCAAGAAGACGGCGTTCCGGGGAGGGTTCGCTCAACATTCGGTCGAAAGCAGGAACCGCTGTCTCTCCAAATCGGGGGGCAATACTGAGAAACAGCGAGGGACGACGATCCGCATCCCGACAAAGCAGGTCGAGGAAGGACGGATCACCGAGCGTCACCCACAGGCGAGAAATAAAATCGGGAATCGGATTCGCCGTATTCCAATCCTGAATCAGTTGCCACTCCTGACGCAAGATCGAGCGAGAATGAACCGGATTGAGTTGCAGGAAGGCATCGCGCAGATCCTCTTCGCCTTCATGGGAAGTGAGGTGGCGCAACAGGTCGGTGAGGTGAACAATGCCCTGCGGATCACCAAGACGATAAAGCAAGGTAGCGGCGGAAATCTGGAGGCGGACATTGCGGTAAGGCGTGATCGCACGTCGCAAGGAAGGAATGGACGCCACACCGATCACGAGCAGGGCGTTTTTTGCGCTTTCCCGCTCCTTTTCGTCAGGCGAATTGAGCGTTGCCATTGCCCGCATAATCTTAAATTGTTCGACTACCCCGCCGTTTGCCATTTCTGCCGGTTCTCCTTTCCCTTATGATACCCTGCGAAGCCCCTTGCTTCTTCTACTTGTGTTGTTTTCGCTGAACTCATCTGTAGTTTTGTATCAAGATTGGGACGACATCATTAAGAAAGGAGTTGGAATCATCAAACGGGACAGAGGAGGCAAGGAGAGAAGGAGTGTAAAAGTGGATCAACTGGGAGTACGGTCATTCGTATTCAAAGGAGTATTTTCTACTATCATTCTCTTGATCCAGTACTACTTGCCTATCCTTTTCAAGGATTGTAGACCAGTTAAACCATTCGTGGAAGATCAACTTTGCTCTGAACTTATCCGATTCATTTACTTCGATCTGAAGTTCCGGCTTAGCCCGCTCATGGATTAGAAGCATGGTTCCATCATATCTCGTGCGGTATCTTTTTCGCACGATATGACGGTTGATCGTTTCCTCAACCTTGTCCAAAGTCAGAGGCCAGCGACGGTACTTAAAGTAGTAGCCGGGTATGTATTTATCTGCGATAAAATTGCTATAGTTCGCTTCCGCGCCGGAAGCCACAATGAATTGCACTCCCTTTGAGAAAGCAATTACGCAGAAGACAATTATGATCAGAGTGCGGATGATTTTGTTGCGTGTGGAAACTTTTTTCGATTCCGTATTACTCACATTATTTATCTCAGAGTCGTAAAGGTCAAGTAGTTGTCCAGGAATGGCTGAGTCTCCGATTCCGCATTTCTTCCAGTTGTCGCTCAATATCAGCCTGCAACGCCTCACCTCTTGCGGCTTTTCGCTTTCCCTCTTCACGCAAAACAACGACTTCGGCATGAAGTTTGTCAAACGTTATTTCGTACTGCTTGATTTCCGCCATGATCTCCTCGAACTCGGCTTCGTGTCCAGCGTCGGTTTCCGGGGCGGGCTTAGTGATCGTGTTATCCATAATTTGCATCCCACCACAATTATTGTATCACAAAGAAAGAAGATCATAGCAATCGGAGCATCGGGAGAAAACAAGAATGAGCGTTTTTTCTCCCTCTTCCCGCATTTTGTCTTTTAATCTGTGTCAATCGGTGTTAATCTGTGGATAAAATCTCCTCTGTGTTTTCCTCCTTCCCCTGTTTTCTTCGATGCCTTTTTCACCCCGAACTTCCCGCTCAACGGGTACAATAAGGGTATGAATTATCCGAACTCTTCCGCACTTCCTCTGCTCTCCGACGGGGTGACTCGCGTTATCCTCGACAACGGTTTGCACGTCATCATCAAAGAAAATCATCATTCTCCGGTTGTCTCGCTTCATGCCCACATCAAAGTCGGCTATTTTCAGGAGCCGGATCGTCTCAATGGGATCGCTCACGTCATCGAACATTTGCTGTTCAAGGGAACCGAAAAGCGACCGGGACGCGAACAAGCCGCCACCGAAGTCCGCGAAATGGGGGGTAGTGTCAACGCCGCCACCTACTACGAGGAGACGTTTTACTACCTGACCGTCCCCGCAAATCAACTCGAAAAAGCAATGGATTTACACGCCGACATGGTGAGAAATCCGCTTTTTGATGCCGATGAACTCGCACGAGAAATTGAAGTGATCGTACAGGAGTCGTTGCAAAAGCGAGACAATCCGACCGCAATGCTGATCGAGTCTCTCTACGAATTAACCCATGACAAGCACCGAATCAGACGCTGGCGCATCGGACACCCGGAAACCCTACGCGGTTTTCGGCGAGACGACCTTGCGGAGTTTACAACGTCCGCTTATACTCCGTCCAATACGATCTTAACGCTTGTCGGCGATGTTGACACCGAAACCGCAATCTCGTTGGCGAAACAATTTTGGGGCGATTGGAGCGGAACCGCTTTCACCGCAGATTCGTCTCCTGTCGAAAAGAGTCGAGAAGGTTTTCGTTATCGTCGCATGAACGGCGAGACCGGACAGCGTTTGCTGGCGTTTCATTTCCCCGCCCCGCCCGAACTCAGCGAAGACGCTGCCGCCCTGATGATTCTCTCCTCGGCACTCAGCGACGGACGCAGTAGCCGCCTTACCAAAAAACTCAAAGAAGAACTTCGCCTCGCGACTTCCGCCTGGGCATCCTACGAGGGGTTCCATGATCTCGGTGTCTTGTTGCTCGGCGGTGAATCGCGGGAGGAAGACCCGCTTGCTCTTGAAGTCGCACTCTGGCGCGAAGTGGAAAAACTGAAAACGGAGCCAATCGCACCCGAAGAACTCACGCGCATCAAGCGACGCATTGCCGCTCGTCGGCTTTCCGCACAAGAGGAGGTCAGTGGCATGGCGCGGACGCTGGCGAGTTGTGAGGCGCTTGGCGACTATCACCTCGCCGACACAATCGCCGATCAACTCAACCTCGTTACTGTTGAACAGGTGAGGGCAGTCGCGCAGAAATACCTTCATTTAGATCGTGCCGCACTGCTCGAATACCTCCCGAAAGAGAATACCGCCCCCACGCGCACAGGCGAAGAAATCTTGGAGGCTTTACAGGCGGTGGGGGAACCTACCGTTTCAACCCCGTCACTTCCCTATTCTTTCCCTCTTTCCGGGGGCGGGCAACTGGTCTACAAACGCCGGGACGATTTGCCATTAGTTGCAATGAGTGCCCTTTTTCGCGGAGGACGCTACCACGAGACAAAAGAAAATGCGGGCGTTACAAGTCTGATGATGCGTTCTTCGATGAAGGGCACTCGCAATCTGACCTCCGAAGAAATCTCGGAAAAGGTGGAGGGAGCCGGTAGCGGGATCGGAACTTCGCTCGCCCCGGACTATTTCGGGTATGGCTTTAAGGCGACACGCGATGCTCTTGATGAAGTGTTCGAGACGTTGCTGGAAGTCGCACATTATCCTGCTTTCCCTACGGAAGAAGTCGAAAAAGAGCGGCTGGCTATGATCGCCGACATTCGCCGACAACAGGACTCTAATTTCAGCGTCGCTTACGATTTGTTCTCCGCCGCGTGCTTCGGAAGTCATTCTTACGGCTTGCCTTCGCTCGGCGAAGCGGAAGTGATCGAGCGATTTTCAGCGGACGATCTCAAGGCGTGGCGTGAGCGTGAAATGCGACAGGATAATCTCGTCGTCTCGATAGTAGGGGCGGTTTCGCTCGAAGAGGCACAAACAATGGCGGAGCGTTTCTCATTGGGACTGCCGACAGGTCAGGAGAACCAAGTTGCGCCGTTTGTCTTCGCTCCCGCAAAAGAGCAGGAAACGAAAAAGGAAAAACAGCAATCCGCGCTCGTTCTTGGTTTTCCCGGTGCAAGGGTGGATGAGGACGATAAACACGCGCTTGATGTGCTTGCCGAGGTGGTTGCGGGCATGGGCGGGCGCTTCTTCAATGTGGTACGCGGCGAAAACTCGCTGGCTTACCAAGTGACCGGGTTTCATCGCTCCCGAAAGGACGCCGGAATCTTTGCGGCGTACACCTCTACCGCACCGGAGAACCTTGATTTCGCTCGTGAACTTTTGCTGAAAGAGTGTCAAAAACTTGCGGAGGAACCCGTCTCTGAAGCGGGACTGCAACAAGCCATCGCCATACTCACCGGGGAACACGCGATTGGCACACAAACTTTTGCGGCTCAAGCAGGAGAACTTGCCGGGTGCGCCCTCTACGGTTTGCCGCTCGATGCCTCAGAGCAATACTTAAAGCGAGTCGCAGAACTCACCCCCGAAGAAATTCGCCTTGTCGCCGCCAAGTACCTTAATCCTGAGACTTTATGGGTCGGCACGGTACGCGGAATCAGTCAGTGAGTAGGGATTAGGAAAATGCGTGGGAAGATTTTTCTCACGCAAAGACGCAAAGAAAAGATAAACAAGCAGGAGAAGAAGCGGGCATTTGTCTCGACTCCCATCTCCCTCCTCGCTTGCGAGGGTACAAGGGAGAAGGGTTGGGGGTGAGGGTTTTGCTTCACCTCAACACTTAGAACCTATCTCAAAAGTGAGTGTTGTTGAGCCGACAATGTTTGCATT
>JACMPS010000424.1 GCA_014377395.1 Chthonomonadaceae bacterium | reverse complement strand
CGCCTGGAGCCGCCGACTACGAGCGCGAGATTACGCTTCATGTGTCGGCATAGGGGAGAAGTGTTGAATTTTCTCTCAGTCCACGGAGGTGGACTTCGCTTCTGTGTAGCCGGAGGTTTTAACCTCCGGACAACCTCCAATCAGAGCCACCGGGGAATCAATTCCCCGGCTACAAAAGCGCCCCAATTACAAACGGGCGGCGCGGGGCGCGGAATTTGCTCCTGCGGCATGGAAAAGGGTTCGATCTCGCTTAAGGGACAAGATAAGCCCTTATGCAAGGGGGAGTAAGCGCATCACTCTGGTTCCTCCCTGACCTGCCCCCTTTATCTGGATACTTTGTTGTGTTAGTTGACTTGTGTCTGCTGTTGCTTATTGTCTCAGGGTGGGGAGAAATAACCTGCTTCGGTTGCGTAAAGAGAGGTAACACCAATCCCGATCAGGAGAAACCGACGACGATGCGTTTGATCACTACAAAATCTACTTCCGTGCTTTCCATTGGCTCTCTCTTTTTGTCCCCGCTTTTTCTGTCCGGTTGCGGGCAGACGAGGACGCCGATTACGGTCCAACCCGCTGTTTCCCTCGCTTCTAAACAGGCGAAAGAAGTGAAGGCAGACGATCCAAATCATCCTGCCGCTCCCGAATTTGCCGCAGGTTTGGATTGGCTTAACACGGAAAAGTCCGTCTCGATCAAAGACCTGAAAGGCAAATTCGTTCTGCTTGACTTCTGGACTTACTGTTGCATCAACTGTATTCATGCGATTCCCACGCTCAAGAATCTGGAGCATAAATACGCTAACAATTTAGCGGTGATAGGGGTGCATTCCGGCAAATTCGACAACGAAAAAGACTCGCGGAATATTCGTGATGCCGTTTTACGCTACGAACTCGAACACCCGGTGGTAAACGATAAGGATTACAAAATCTGGAAATCTTACGGCGTCAATGCGTGGCCTACCCTCGTTCTCATTGACCCGGAAGGGAACGTAATCGGCTCCGCTTCCGGCGAACCCGACTATGCGCTTTTCGACAGGATCATTGGCGAAAAACGTGAGGAATTCAGAAAGAAAAATCTGCTGAACGAAGTCCCGATCAAGTGGGCGTTGGAGCGGGACAAAAAGCCGAAAACCCTGCTTAATTTCCCCGGCAAAATCATCACTGACCCGGTTGGAAATCGGTTGATATTCTCCGATTCCAACAATAACCGCATCGTGATTGCATCACTCACCGGGGCGGTACAAACCGTGATCGGGGGGAAAACGTCGGGACTGGTGGACGGTGATTTTACAACGGCGAAGTTTTTCCGTCCGCAGGGTCTTGCCTTTGACGCGGCACGAAATTCGATTTATGTGGCGGATACCGAAAACCATGCGATTCGCAAAATCAATCTGACGACGAAAATCGTCTCTACCCTCGCGGGCAACGGAAAGCAGGCACAATATCCCCCCACCGGAGGCATGGGCAAAGGAGTTTCTCTTTCTTCTCCCTGGGACGTTTTACAAAGGGGAAATACGCTCTACATCGCAATGGCGGGGCTACACCAACTCTGGACGCTCGATCTAGAAACGGCTGTGGCGGAACCTTTTGCGGGTACGGGGGGCGAGAACATCGTGGACGGTGAGCGAAAAAGGGCGCAGTTCGCACAACCGAGCGGACTGACGACGGACGGGAAATTCCTCTATGTGGCCGATAGCGAAGTCAGTGCGGTACGCTCGGTCAACCTCGCTACAGGAGCCGTAAAGACTCTCGTGGGAAAGGGACTGTTCGACTTTGGAGATGTGGACGGCGCACCCGGCAAAGCCCGTTTTCAACACCCCCTTGGTGTGACCTACAAAGGCGGTGCGCTCTATGTTGCCGATGCTTACAACCACAAAATCCGTAAACTGGATTTGACAAACCGAAACGTCTCAACGCTGATCGGGACAGGCAAGCGGGGTTCTGCGGATAGTTCGGCAACGATTAGCGGGCTGAATGAACCGAACGGCGTGGCATGGAGCGGCAATCAACTGTTTATCGCGGACACGAACAATAGTCTGATTCGTGTTTTCGATGTGAGTACGGGGCAGGTCAAAACACTGACCTTTACGGGGTTGAAGTAGGGCGGCTTTCTGATTTCAACGATTTTGTCGTCAACCGTTGATGAATTTCAACGGTGTAAACACCGCCGCTAAGCACCTTCGGTGGAGGCGTCCTTCGGACTCGATGCAAAAGCGATTTTGCTCTGCTTTTGTCCGCAGGACTACCGGCGTAGCCGCCAGCGGCGAATTTATTCCGCCGCGAGATTATTTTCCTGACAACACGATTAAGCGAAAATAGCGGCAGACAAGTTTAGCGTTGGGAGAATTCGCGGATCATCCACAAGACCAGTCCGGCACGGAGGCTCCACAAAACGGTTCTGATCCAGTTGGAAAAGACCAGAGCGTGATGCGCTTTTAAGTCATAGCCTTTGCCGAGCGTAGTGTGCTGAGGTATTTGGAGTAGCCCGGTCGAGAGCCAGATGCCGATCACGAGTCCCAATCCTGTCCAAGTCTGCCATTTCGGAACAAAAGGCGGTGGGGAAAACGCAAGCCAACCGGAAACCCCTAATTCGATTATCATGGGAGGTCCCACGACAAACCCCGCGAGACGCGCATGAGCCTTTTGATAGACGACGTAATCTTGTCTGCCCACCTTGCCGAACAGGGGGTAATGCACAATCTGTACAAACCAGATCGTGCCTGTCATAAAGAGAGTAGCGACACATTGGAGCAACAAAACATCCATAGCAAAAGGGTCATATTTCCGGGCAGTTTCCTTACGGGACGCCCATAGCGAAGGGTTTTTCGATCTACGGGAGTACGGATGCCGTCAAAAGTTCCCTGTGCAAACGACAGGACGCGCCGCCAGTGCGTCGGCTTCTGAAAAGTGATGGTTGCGATTACGCTTGGCAACAGAGTTTTGCAAATAAGTTCGTAGAAAAATGTCGGTAGCACACTCATTCTGCCGCAACAGAGCGGCTTGATGTAAGAAGCACCGATGCCATAATACGCATTGCCGATCAACTGTGATCCCTGTTTCCAATCTCGAAAGCCAAGGTGAACGACCCTACTTTGTGCCGTCTCGTAAACTTCGTAGCCCGCCAGCAACATCCGCACCGTAAAATCTCCGTCCATACATGCCCGAAATCTCGCTCCGGGTCCGATTTCCTCATCGAAACCCCCAATCGCAAGGGCGGCTTCCCGGCGAAACGCCGTGTTCGCACCAATCCCGTTGGCACGCCATTTTTGCCAGATTGTAGGGCAATGAATGTCTTTCTCCAGCGTGTAGGTCGGGATGAAACCTTCCGTAGAATCGTGAGGTGCCGCAATGACATTGCCATAAGTCAAAGCCACCTGCGGGTACTTTCGGAAAACTTCCAGATGCGCGTCCAGCCAATCTTCCGCGACATCGCAGTCATCATCTATAATAGCAACAAATTCTGTTTTTATGCTTTTCAGAGCCGTGTTGATCGCATGACATTTTCCCGTAACCGCCAGGTGAAGATAGGTCAGGCGGCTATCGTGACGCCACTCTGCAATGCTTTCTTCCGAAGCCTCATTATCGCTTTGATCAACGACGAGAAGATGCAAAGGCGTCTGTGAACGTCTCAAGACCGACCCAACGGCAATAGGGAGGTCTTGCGGACGATTGCAAGTGCAAATCAAAACCGTGACGGTAACGGCAGTCGGAGAACAGTGCCGTTCCGCTAGTTGCTCATCGGGAGAGAATGAGTTAAGTTGTGTTTTCATAAAGTCGCTTTCAACGTAAAACCCTCTCCACCTGGAAAAGAGGTTTACGAGACCGAATTCTTCTAAACGCTTTGCTTGATTACAAAAAGCAATTCCCTGTTATTGTCGGAAGATGTAGGTGAGGTCTTTAGATGCAGGTGAGGTTTCTAGATGTAGGTGAAGTTTTTAGAATTCTGATGCCCCACTAATAATATACGATAGGATTTCGGTTTAGTTCTAACATTCGCAATTTATTTTTAGAAATTTATGCTTGCTGTTGGCAAAACGTCGCCCTGAAAGAATGTTTCCTCCTAAACCCAACCGATTGCAGGGGTTCG
>JACMPS010000423.1 GCA_014377395.1 Chthonomonadaceae bacterium | reverse complement strand
TTTTCTCTTTGACTGTGCTCCACTCGTTGTGTTCCTCCTCATTTCGTGCCTCAAGGGAGTGAGGTATAGTGCAATAAATCGGAAAGAAGTCAGAGAGAACAAGACCGCGACAAATGGAAGAGATTCGACTTTCGCCGGAAGCACAAAAACAAGACGACACCCTCAGAGCCACAACCCAACGTCTGCGTGCCGAACGGTCTAAAATTGACGCTCAGAACCACGCTCTGCAAGCCCTTATCGTCTTACACAACGCAGAAGCGTCTGAGAACCGGAAGCGTGACAGGGTACAACAGGCTTACCGTGTCGAAGGAAAGTAACCTATAGGACAGGAACGTTTGACGGGTGAAGAAGTGGGACGCCGTGCCGACGAACTTTATGAAACACACATTTGCGCTCAGGTTGAAACCGAGGACAACCTCGGCAAACTCATCGTCATTGATCTCGAAACCGGCGAGTACGAGATTGATACCGACCGCAACTCGCTTGATCTCAGCCTGAGAATGCAAGCCAAAAACCCCCTGTCCCATTTTTGCAAAATGCGGATCGGCTATAACGCGGTCTACTCGTTCGGCGGGGTGCGTTTGATGCCGAGCAAACGCTGAATGATGACCGGAACCATTACAGACCTCAGACCGCATACTGAACTGTTTATCAAAGGATTTAACGGGCAGAGAGTTGTCGAGTTCACGATTGACACAGGCTACACGGGGACGTTCACCTTACCTCTTGCCACCTGCAAAGCACTCCAAATCAAGCAACTCCCCGACGTACTCAGTTATCTGGCAGACGGGACGCGCCTTGCGGTTAGGGCATTTGTCCTCTCCGTCGAATGGGACAACGACGAACGCAACGTGGAAATTTTAGCCATTGGGCAAGAACCGCTCCTGGGCGCAACAATGCTCGAAGGTTACGAACTCTGCCTGAATTATGTCACCAGCACCCTCGTTATCAAAACCGCTTGATCTTGCCGACGAAGTCAATTCTTTGCGACGGACAAAGGAAGATTGAGAAAGCACTTCTCTCTTGATCTTCCGTGTCTCATTTTCCGTGTTATGCTCCGTCTCCTCTTCATCCATTGGCTTTCCCCTCTCCTCATTTCTTCCCCTCCATTTTTCTAAACGCCACTGAACTTTCTCCGCTCGTCTCCGTCTACGCACTCCAGAGGTCAATCAAGTTTGCCAATCATCTTCATCAGGAGGGAATTGCCCATGAAACAATTGCTGTGGGGGGCGGGGTTACTCTTTATCTCCGTTCCACTGTCAGGCTATTTCGGGATTGCGGAGGCGCAACGGTCTACTACCCCTGCCGCCTTCTCTCCGAAAACCATTGATTCGATGATTGCAACGGAGTGGAAGAAAAACAAAATCATTCCTGCTCCTCCCGTCGAGGACTCCCGCTTTTTGCGCCGTGTCTCGCTCGACATCACCGGGAAATTGCCGACACCCGAAGAGGTACTCGCCTATCTTGCGGACAAATCGCCTAACAAACGCACCGAAGCCGTGATGCGTTTGCTTAACAGCCCCGCCTACGTGCAGCAGTGGGTGAACTACTGGGATAGCGTTTTGATCGGCAGACAGATGAAGGCGAATCAAGTGGATCGAAGCGAATTTCGTAAGTGGCTCACGACGGAATTCTCAAAAGATACCCCCTATGACGTGTTTGTTCACGATCTGCTGACCGCCACCGGGCGCACCTCCAACGGAGGCACTTATGCGAAAGCGGCAGGAATGCCCGACCTCAAGATCGCTACAAACGCACCGATTGTTACCCCCGCTCTGAAAACTGGAACAACTCCTGAAATGACTGCCGATTCCAAAGACCCGGCGATGGCAATGAAAAACGGCAATAAGGACACTGCAAAAGACGGCGCGATGAAAACGAACGGCATGGACGCAAGCGACACCCCGTCTTACGCCTCGATTCCGGTTAATGGAGCCACCAACTTCTACGCCAAGTACAATAATAATCCTGCTGATCTTTCAGGGACGGTCTCGAAAGTGTTTCTCGGCGTACAGATTCAGTGCGCTCAGTGCCACGACCACAAAACCGAGAAGTGGAAACAAGAAGATTTCCGTAAATTTACGGCGTGCTTTATGAACACACGCACCCGATTTGTGGGCGATAAAATGACCAAAGGGATTCGTCCCTTTGAAGTCGCTGATGCTCAGGTCAATCTGGCAAACCTACGCCGTCGCACCGCCAACAATCCGAAGACAGCGAAGAAACTCCTGGAAAACGGACGCGCCGAGTATCTGGCGGCAATCCCCGCCGCACTCGATGGCACCAATTTCGCCGACATGGGCAACCGAAGACAGGCACTCGCAGACTGGATCACGGCAAAACAAAATCCCTGGTTTGCACAGGCTTACGTCAACCGTATCTGGGCGCACTTTATGGGACGTGGCTTTGTGGATCCCATTGACGACTTCCGCACGACGAACCCGGCGATTATGCCCGAACTGCTGAAAGCCCTCTCCGATGATTTCGTAGCGCACGGCTACAACACAAAGCGGCTGATTTCGCAGATTTGTGCTACGCAAGCCTACGGGCGTTCTTCGCAACCCGCAAAGAACAATGTCACGGGAAATGTGTTGTGGGCGTCCTATCGCCTGAAAGCGCCGGAGCCGGAGGCACTCGTCGAAATGCTGATCTCGGCAACCAATATGGAAGCCGTACTGCAAAAATATGCGGGCAACAACATGGAAGCCGTGAAATTCGGAATCCAGAAGCAACTGGTGCAGTTGTTCGACGTAGACGAGGAATTCGAGCAAAAGGAATACGAAGGCACCATTCCTCAAGCGTTGATGCTTCTGAATGGGCGTTTGTCGAATAGCGGAGCCTCGGTACTGCCGGGAACCGCCCTCTCTGACGTGATGAAACTATCGGGGGGCGACGACGCGAAAATCACCTCGCTTTACCTGAGAACTCTTTCTCGTAAGCCGACCCTGATTGAACTGTCTTACTGGAACGAGTTTCTGAACAAGCCGCGTGAAGTCGTGCAAACCACGCCCGATGTGATGCCGATGACAAGGGTGCAGGAGCGACGCCGACAGATGATGGCAAAAACAGGAGACCCAAACGCGAAACCGACAAAGGTAGACAAAAAAGCGAACAAAAAGCCCGCACCCGACCCGCTTAATCGTTTGGAGGGCAATTTCCGAAGGCTTGCACCGCAGTCGCCGAAGCAACAGGCTTACGAAGACCTATTCTGGACATTGCTCAATTCGAGCGAGTTTATTTTCAATCATTAGAAGAGAGTGTTAAGTATTAAGTGTTGAGAAGGAGATTGTAGAAGAGTCAAGTGCAGGAAGAACAAGGTTCAACTCAATACTTGACACTTAACACTTTTCTTTCACTCAACACTTCTTAGAGGTATCTGTTATGAATCACGAAGAACTGGAATTTCTAAAAGAACAAGAAGAGACCGAAGAAGCGGCACAGCGCGAGGCGAACGGTGGCAGCTGTCCGGGTCCAATGGACATTCTCGCTTCGACGGTAGACCGACGCGGCTTTCTCAAAGTAGGAATGGGCGGAATGTTAAGCCTGATGCTGGCACAGTGGCTCGACCCGGCAACGGCGGCAAACGCGCAAGGTGTTTCCCTCCCGAAAAGCGGAACCGCCAAAGCCTGTGTTCTGCTATGGATGAACGGGGGTCCCTCTCACATGGACACCTTCGATCCAAAACCGGGAACGATAAACGGCGGACAAACGAAATCGGTGAAGACAAATGTGTCGGGTATCGAAATCAGTGAGCATTTGCCGCAGGTGGCGGAAGTCGCAAATCATCTGGCGATCATTCGCGGGATGACGAGCAAGGAGGGTAATCACCAGCGAGCGCAGTATTTGCTTCACACGGGTTATTCCCCTAACCCGACTGTGGCGCACCCTTCGCTTGGAGCCTACGTCAATGAGGAAATGGGAGCGAAAAACTCCGACCTTCCGAACTTTGTTTCGATCAGCGGGCCCAGCATCGGGGCGGGTTTTCTCGGTGTGCAGTATGCGCCCTTCGTGCTGAACGATCCGCAGACAATGCCCTCCAACGTTGCGTTTTCTCGCAACATGAATCAGGATCGTTTCGGTTCTCGCCTCAGTGCTTTGGAGATGATGGAGCAACAATTCGGAGCCGAAACAGGCGACCCGAAAGTCGGCGGACGGCAGGCGGTTTACGGGAAAGCCGTGAAGATGATGCAGTCTCCGCGCCTGAAAGCGTTTGACATCTCGGAAGAGCCACAGGCGATCAAAGACGCCTACGGCGACTCGAACTTCGGACGGGGTTGCCTTATGGCGCGTCGGCTGATCGAGTCAGGCGTGAAGTTCGTGGAGGTAGTGCAGGACGGGTGGGATATGCACAAGGATGTTTTCGGTGGGGCGACAAAACTGGGCAAAAACATTGACCCGGCGATGGCAGCACTGATCAAGGAACTGGAAGATCGAAAACTACTTGACTCGACCTTGATTGTCTGGATGGGCGAATTTGGACGCACCCCGAAAATCAATGCGAACGAGGGACGCGACCATTATCCCAAAGCCTGGAATGCAGTTCTGGCGGGAGGCGGCGTCCGAAAGGGAATCGTCTACGGACAAACCGACCCGGACGGTGCCAACGTAGTGGACAAGCCCGTTCAGGTTCCCGATCTCTTCGCGACGATTTCGACGTTGCTGGGCATGAGTCCCTCGAAGTCGTTTATGACCCCGGTAGGGCGTCCGATCTCCATCACGGAAAAAGGAACCGCCGTCCGCGATCTAATCGCCTGAAAGCGAACCTAACCTCAACCAAGCCCCGGAAAAGTTATTCTTTTCCGGGGCTTGCTGTTTCTCATTTTTCAATCCTCGTGAAGCCCAGTTACTTACTTTTCGAAAATCGGATTTAAGGCACAAGCCTTCGCTCCCTCCCCTTATACAAGGGGAGGGTTGGGGTGGGGTTTGTTGTTTTCGGCGACGGCAAGTTTGAT